>NZ_JBVJHH010000010.1:29537-270588 GCF_055586905.1 Streptosporangium sp. NPDC048886 | reverse complement strand
GCTGGTCAAGGCCAAGCTCAAACGGATGCAGTACCGTCCTGCGCTGCTCGACGGCTTCATCGCCCAGACCGGCCTGCTCCTCGAACCGCTGTAACTTCAGCCTTTCAGGCTCAGTAGCTTGACGGTCCGGACCTCTCAGGAATCAGGAGTTCCATGTGAGAAGAGGCAGCACGGCCATCACGCTGGCCGCCATGGTCACATTCGCCACCGCGGGCTTCGCCGTCCCGGCCGGTGCCGGTCCGGCTCTACCGGAGGGGACGGTACGGGCCAAGGTCAAGAAGGTCGTCGACGGCGACGCCCTGCTCCTCCTCTTCGGCCGCAGGACGGTGAAGGTGCGGGTGCTGGAGGTGAACGCGCCCGGCGGGAAGGAGTGCTGGGCGAAGGAGGCGTCCGCCCGGACGGCCAAGCTGCTGCCGGCGGGCTCCACGGCATACACACTGGCCGACAGGAAACCGCAGGACAGAAATGGCCTGAGCCTTCTCTACGTCTGGAATTCCGAAGGGGTTTCCGTCAATCACGATCTCCTCCGGTACGGCTATGCGAAATGGAAGTCCATGACGCCGAACGACCGATTCACCGAATCCCTCAAGAAGGAGGAGAAGCGAGCCGCCGGGCAGCGGCTCCGGGTCTGGTCGGGCAAGTGCGGTGGGACGGCCACCCCGGCGCCGGCGCCGACCCCCACCCGCACTCCGAGTCCGCCGAAGCCGACGACCACGCCGGAGCCGCGCCCCACACCGCGGCCGAGCGACACGGGGAGCGGTGGCACCGATCCGCGTTTCCGGACGTGTGGTGAGGCGAACGCCGCGGGTTACGGGCCCTACCGGCGTGGAGTGGACCCCGAATACGGCTGGTACCAGGACCGCGACGGGGACGGCGTGGTCTGCGAGCGCTAGCCGTAGGCAACCTCCGCGGTCGGTACGGCTTCCGCGGTCGGTACGGCCGGGCCGACGGGACCACCGTGTCGCCGCCTCACCAGCGGGCGCGGAGGGGTCGAAGGGCGGTGCCCGCAGGCAGCCGCCCGGAAGGCGGTGGGTGCGGAGGAGCCCGTCAGAGGGCGGCTGCACCCACGGGGACCCCCACCCGCTCGCCGCCGAACACCAGGGTGGGGAAGTCGGCGATGGAGTCCAGGATGTGCGTGGCGCCGCCCTTGAGGAGGCGTTCCTTGCTGTGCACCCCGGTCAGGACGCCGGCGACCACCGAAGCGCCGGAGCGCCGGCCGCAGAGCATGTCGCTCTCGGAGTCACCGGCCACCGCGACCTGGCGGACGTCCTCGATGCCGAGGCGCAGGACCGCGGTGAGGACCATGTCGGGCATGGGGCGGCCGCGCCCGGCGTCTTCCGGGCAGAGCGCGAGGTCGATCTTGTCCGACCAGCTCAGGGTGCT
This sequence comes from Streptosporangium sp. NPDC048886, assembly GCF_055586905.1. Taxonomy (NCBI): domain Bacteria; kingdom Bacillati; phylum Actinomycetota; class Actinomycetes; order Streptosporangiales; family Streptosporangiaceae; genus Streptosporangium; species Streptosporangium sp. NPDC048886. The sequence continues at coordinate 269,205 of NZ_JBVJHH010000010.1, read as the reverse complement.
CAGCACGCGGCTGAGAATGCCCCGGCTGAAGCCGGTGATGAGGCAGACCTTGACGCCGGCGGCGCGGAGCTTCTCCAGCGCCTCGACGGTGCCGGGCAGGGGGGCCAGGCCCGCGCGCCCGATGGCGCCCTCGTAGGAGCGCTCGAAGGTCAGGTTGGCCGCCTGGGCCTGGGCCTCGTTGTCGGGGAAGATGCCCCGGAAGACCTCGATCGTCGGGCAGCCCCGAGACCGGTGCACATGCACCATGGCGCGTGCGTACGCACCGGTCCCGGGCACGATGCCCTGCGTGGCGATCGCCTCGGCGAACGCCCGTTCGACCATGGCGGTATCACCGATCGTGGTGCCCGCCAGATCCAGGCAGGCGAGCCTGATGGGAGTTACTTCCCCACCTTGGGCAAGGACCATGAAAGCACCTAAATCGGTAGCAGCGTTGTTCAGTTCTCGCTGCCGGTGGCCTCGGTCCACAGGTCCAGCTCGGCGCGGTCAGCCTGCACCTTGCGCCAGACCAGCAGTCCCCCAAGGGCGACGAGCGCCAGAACGATCAGCTTCTTCACGGTGTGACCCCACTTCTTGACGGTCTCACCTGCCGGGGTGAGACAACGCCCGGTTCCAACGGTTCCCTGCAGCCTAGCAAGGGATCGGGCCATGATCCGGTGTGCGCCGACAAGCCGACGTGGCAAATCTGCGCCAACCGGGTGATCTTTATCATCATGCTGTACGATCCGCGCTCGAATGATCGCCGACCGCGACGAGTTCGACCTCGAAGCCGTCCTCGTTCTCAAGATAACCCGCGTAATGGTCGGTTCCGCCCGCATGGGGATGCCGATCGGTGAACATCAGCGTCCATCCATGTTCGGGTGCCGCCGCGACCAGCGCATCTACTCTCTCGGATCCGATTACGCCGAAGGCCAAATGATTCAGACCCGGTCGGCATCGATCATGGGAGGGGGCGGTCGACGCGGGGGACTGCTCGACGACGACATACACGCCGTCCAGCTTCCAGCTCCGGCCGGCGCCCCATTCCTGGAAGGGCTGGTATCCCAGCTCCCCGAGCAGCCATCCCCATGACCTCACCGCCCGGCCGAGGTCCGGCACCCAGAGTTCGATGTGATGCAGCATGATCCGCAGCATGCCACCGTGACCGCCGGGCCGGGCCGGTGCGTCACGCGCCGCCCCCGTCCGATGCCCCGACCCGGCGGCCAGAGGATCGCCGGGGGGCCAGGGGACCAGGGGAGACGCGTGACCGATCAGCTGCCCTTGACGAGGTCGGCGTAGTCGGGGTGACGCTCGATCCAGGTCTTCACGAACGGGCAGCGCGGCACGACCTTCACACCTTCGGCCCGGGCCGCGTCCAGCGCCGCGCGGGCGAGCGCGCCGCCCACCCCGTTGCCCTCGAACTCCGGCTCGACCTCCGTGTGGGTGTAGATGATGAGCCCCTCGTGCCGGGTGAACTCCAGCTGGCCCGCGTGCTTGCCCTCCACCTCCGCCTCGAAGAGATCGCCGCCGGGCGAGAGCTTGACTTCGACCTGCATGGAGCCTCCTCCGTCTGGCCGCCGGACGGCGGCGCACCGATCAGCCGGTTTTCCGCGGCATTCATTCCCCGGAAATTCATGACATGCGTCGGCGGGTCGGTCAATAGTCCCGGCGGACCGGATGACGACGGTCCACCGGCGGGGCCGGAGCGCGCCCCACCAGGCGGGACGGCGGCGGACACTCTCCCTAAAGGGGATCCGACGGGATTTTGAAGGATAAGTAAACTGAGGAACGATGACGATTACGGCTGCGCCGATCCACCGGCCTTTCGCGAGGTGGCCGGCGCCCTCGCGGAAGGCTTGAGATTGCGGGTGAACAACCTCGGCGGCCGGTGGGTCACTCCGGCTCCACAGGCACCGCGCCCGGTGGCCGTACGGCATGCGCCGCGCCCGGTGGCCGTACGGCGCCGCGGCTCCGTGAAGTCTTCCGCCGGCGGAGCGGGTCTGGCGCCCCGTCCCGGGGCGGCCGTGATCGGGCAGGCGCTCACCGGGCCCGGTCCAGGTCTTTCCGATGACACCGCCACGTCGGCCCCTTCCGCCCCTCCACCGTCTGCAGAGGTTTCCCTGTGAGCACTGCCGTCCATGTCACCGCCGTATCCGACGGCACCGTGGAGCTGGAACATGTGTCCCTGCTGGCACTGACCGGCGAGCTCGACTACACCAACGCCGAGCGGCTCCAGCACGATCTCCAGGAGTTGCTCGGCGCGCAGTCGTGCGATCTCGTCATCGATCTGAGCGGGCTGGCCTTCTGCGACTCCACCGGGATCCAGATATTCCTGGCCATCCGGAAGCTCGTCCAGGGCCGTGGGGCCAGCATCACACTGGCGCAGCTGCACCCCCGCCTGGAGCGGCTCTTCCATCTGACCGGGCTCACCCACGCCTTCGACATCCAGCCGACCGTCGCTGACGCCGTCGAGGCCCTGCGGTCACGGCAGTCGTCGTAGCGCCGCCCCACGCGGTGGCGCCCCGCCCGGTAGCGCCCCACGCGGGCGGCCCGTCCACGCCACCGCGCGCCGCCCCCCGGCTCGCGGACCGGCCGCCGACACCCGCACCCGTGGCCGGCGGCTCTGGGCGGACAGCCCGTCTGCCCGTATGGTCGTAAGTTGGCAATGACCGGGCAGGTGTTTAGCATCATGTAACTCGTCAGCAACGCCCTGGGTCTGGAGCGGGTCGGCTCACCTCCCGGTGACTGCCAGACAAGGCGACGTCAAGGGGGTGTCGTGACCGGCGACCACGGCCAGCACTGGCCGATCGACGACGATCTCACCGCTCTGCGTCAGCGTCTCCTTCACCACGCGGCCCAGGCCGGCATGCGCGGCGAGCGTCTGGACGACCTGCTTCTCGCCGTCAACGAGGCCGTCATCAACGTCCTGGAGCACGGCGGCGGCAAGGGCACGCTGAGCATCTGGCACAACGACACCTGCATCACCGTCGAGGTCGTCGACCCCGCGGGCACCCTGGCCCCCCGGGACATCCCCCCGGAGCGCCCCACGGGCACCGTGCGGGGCTTCGGCCTGTGGCTGATGAACGAGCTGTGCGACGAGTTCGCCATCCAGCAGGCCGACGGGGAGTCACGCGTCCGCCTGCGGATGCTCCTGCACCCCAGCCCCACCCGGTGACCGCGTCCCCACCCCCGCATCGGTGACGGCTCATCCGGTCACATCCCCCGCACCGGTAGCAGCCCCTCGGTCAACCCCCTCCCCGCACCCGTAACAGCCCCCCAGTCAACCTCCCGCACCGGTAACGCCCCGCCCGATCACACCGCGCCCCGCCGCGGTCGGCGGCCGCGGACCGGCCGGACCGCCATCCGCACGACCCGCACCAGGAGCACCTTCATGATCCGTTATACCGACGCCGTCGACACGATCGGGGCCGACCGGCTCACGGGCTTCTTCGTGGGCTGGCCGGTCGCCGCTTCGCCGGAGCGGCACCTGGCGGTCCTGCGGGGGAGTTACCGCGCGTTCGTCGCGATCGACGAGGAGACCGAGCGCGTCGTCGGTTTCGTGAACATGATCAGTGACGGCGTCCTGACCGCGTACGTCCCCTGGCTCGAAGTCCTCCCCGAATACCAGGGGCAGGGGATCGGGAGCGAGCTGATGCGGCGGATCCTCGCCGACACCGAACACCTCTACTCCGTCGACCTCCTCTGCGAGGCGCCGCTCCAGCCCTACTACGAGCGCTTCGGCATGCTCCCCGTCCCCGGGATGAGCCGCCTGCGCCGCTCCGCCCTCCAGGGCTGAGACCACAGCCCCGGGCGACCGTCGGGCGTCCGAGGCCGCCCGCTCAACCGGGGACGGCCCTGCCGTGCTCCAAATACACCGATTCACCGAGCTCACGGGCGGCGACCGCCGCCTTGACCCGCCGGGCCAGGCGCTCGGGCAGCAGACCGTCCAGCTCCTCCACGGGGTGGTAGCCGAAGCCCGTCAGCTCCTTGTCGGCGAAAGTGATCCGCGTGAGCGCCTCCGCGCCCAGCACGCCGCCGTCGAAGACGAACAGGACGATGTCGCCCTCGCCCGGGTGAGGCGCCCAGTCCGCCACGAGCAGGCGGCCGATCGGCGGGTGGATGCCCAGCTCCTCGCCGACTTCGCGGACACAGGCCTCGTAGGGGGTCTCTCCCGGCTCCACACACCCGCCGGGGATGTCCCGCTCCGGCTTGTACGACGGCTGGACGATCATGACGCGGCCGGCCCCGTCGAAGAAGAGCGCACCCGCGGCCGCCCGCGCGCGGGCAGCGGGCGGGAACCCCTGCTCACTCATGATTCCGACTGTAGGCCAACTCCGCCCGCCAGGCCACGGTACGGCGGCGCAGCGGGCCGGCGCCCCGGCCCCGGACCGGCGGCGAGCCCGTGCGACCCGCGCCGCCGGGTACGAAGCTTTGCCTGAGCCGGAGATCAACCCGCAGGTCAGCGGGGGATGAGGTGCTTATCGTCTGTGCGCTGGGGGGATTCGATGGGCCTTCTTAGGGTGAGCAGAGTCGGTGCGGCGGCCGTGGCGGCGGGCGCCGTACTCGTCGGGTGCATGCCGTGGCAGGGTGAGGAAGCACAGGAGAAGAAGGACGCGGGAGTGGCCGCCGCGGCCAAGGCGTCCGCGGCGGCGGCCGGACAGGCCAACCTCCGCAAGACCCGGCTGGCGGCCGCCGCGAAGGTCCGCGCCAACGAGCTGGGGCAGATCCCCGTGCTCATGTACCACCGGGTGGTGGACAAGCCGACGACCCAGGACGACCGCACTCCCGATCAGTTCCGCGCGGAGCTGGAGCGGCTGGCCCAGGAGGGCTACGTCCCGATCACCGCGGCCGAGTACGTCACCGGCCGCATCGACATCCCCGCGGGGCGGCATCCGGTCGTCCTCACCTTCGACGACTCCTCCCCCTCGCAGTTCGACCTGGACGGGATGGGCGCCCCCAAGCCGCTGACCGCCGTCGCCATCCTCCAGGAGGTCGCCCAGCGCCACCCCGGGTTCCGCCCGGTGGCCACGTTCTACGTGACGCGCGACATGTTCGGCAAGACGACGCCCGAGGAGCAGGCCCAGATGCTGATGTGGCTCCGCGACAAGGGGTACGACATCGGCAACCACACCCGCGACCACAAGAGCCTCCGCGGCAAGCCGGAGAAGCAGGTGAACGCCGAGGTCGCCGCGGGCCACCAGCTCATCACCAAGTTGATCAGCACCAACCCGGTCACGCTGGCACTGCCGTACGGCAACCAGCCGGACCACAAGCAGTGGGGCCTCAAGGGCGCCGCCGACGGCGTCTCCTACGACTACGGCGGGGTGTTCCTCGCCGGGTACACGCCCGCGATGTCGCCCTTCAGCAGGAATTTCGACCCGCTCGGCATCCCGCGCATCCGCTCGATGGACAAGACCGGCGACTGCGCGAAGTTCTGCTCCACCGCCTGGCTCGACTGGCTGAAGGCCAACGGCGACGAGCGCTACACCTCGGACGGCGACGCGAAGTCGGTCGCCTTCCCGAAGTTCAAGTCGCCGTTCGTGGTCAAGCGTTTCAGCGAGCGCGTCCTGGCCTACTGACGGCATCCGGCCGGTCCGGCGGCCGCGGCCATCGGCGCCGCGGCCGGCGTGGCCGCCACGCGCCCACGCCCCGGCCGCGGCGTCAGTGCGCCAGGGCGTCGGGCTCCTCGGCGGGCTCCGGGGCCCGCAGGTTCCGCACCCCCGGCGAGAGCAGCGCGGCGAGGGAGGCCAGGACGACGACCGCGGCGCACCCCAGCAGTGCCGGCTCCGGGCCGATCAGGATCGCCAGCGGCCCGGCCACCAGCAGGCCGATCGGGCCGAACATCAGGGACCCGAGGGCGTCGTAGGAGCTGACCCGGGACAGGGACTCGGGCGGGATCTCCCGCTGCATCGTGGTGTTCCACAGCACGCCGAACAGGTCGAAGCAGACGCCCATCACGACCGCTCCGATGACGATCGTCCACAGCGGGGCGTCCAGGCCGAGCAGCAGGTAGGGCAGCGCCGTGGGCACGGTCATGCAGGTGCCGACCAGGATGGGACGGCGGGGCCGCAGCCGGAGCGCGAGGAAGACGCCGCCGATCATGCCGACCGCCTCGCCGGCCAGGACCGCCGACCAGGCCGCCGCCCCGCCCAGGTGCTCCTTGGCCACCAGCGGGCCGAGCACCCCGTGCGCGGCCTGCACGGCCATCACCAGCACCGAGAACTGCGCGACCACCACCCACAGCCACTGCCGGGAGATGAACTCGCGCCAGCCGCCGCGCAGGTCGGCCAGGACCGAGTGCCGCTCGGCCGCGGAACGCTCCGCGGGGGTGAGGCGCAGCGCCGCGATGAGCACGGCCGCCACGGCGAACATGGCGCCGCTGACGACCAGGGCCCAGCCGCCGCCGAGCAGGACCACCGTGGCCCCGCTCAGGACGAGCCCGGCGACACGCGAGATGTTGGCGCCCAGCCCCATCAGGGCGTTGGCGGTCTGCAGCCGGTCGGCGGGGACGACGTCGGGGATGATGCCGGTCAGCGCGGGGAAGAGGATCGCGATCGCGACGCCGCTGACCGCCGCCGCCGTCACCAGGGCGGGCAGCGGGGTCCACCCGGTGAGCAGCATCACGGCCAGGCAGGAGAACGCCGCCGCGTTGAGCGCCTCACCGGCCATCATCACCCGGTGCCGGGGCAGCCGGTCGGCGATCACACCGCCCACGAGCATGAACGCCACCATCGGCAGCGACTCGGCGGCGAGGACCACCGACAGCGTCGTCGCCGTCGCCCCCGGCAGCGCGAGGACGCCGAAGGCGAGGGCCACGGGTGCGAACGAGCTGCCCAGCACCGAGATGGTCCGGGCGGTGAGCAGCAGGGCGAAGCGCCGATCCCGGAGCATCTCGAGATCGTGACGGTAGCTGTGCACCCGGCCGGCTCCTTCATGAAAGCGCAAAGGACTTCCATCCTGTCGTCTCCCGGCCGCGATGTCGCTTGGATATCCGGATAGGCCCCCGCCCGCTGGAGACGGACGGCGGAGCCGTGCGCAGATCCGGGCCGGTCAGGTGACCGGGATGATCACGGCCTCGGCGAGGAAACCGTCCTCGACGCGGAGCAGCCCCAGGGTGCCGTGGGGCTGGCGGCGCCGGTCGGTCGGCGACCCGGGGTTGAAGATGCGCAGTCCGGCGTCGCTCTCGTCCAGCGGGATGTGGGAGTGGCCGAAGACCACCAGGTCGGCCGAGGGGAACCGGCGGCGCATCCGGGCGAGCCGTCCCCGTGCCGCGCCGCTGTCGTGGATCATCGCCACCCGCAGCCCGCCGAGGTCGAGTTCGAGCGTCTCGGGAGCCGCCATGTCGGGTCCGTCATTGTTGCCCTTGACGACGTGGACCGGCGCGTAGGCGGCGAGCTCGTCGAGCACGTCGGCGGTGCAGACGTCACCGGCGTGCAGGATCAGGTCGGCGCCGCGGAGATGCTCGGCCACCTTCGGCGGGCAGGACTTCCAGCGCCGCGGCGCGTGGGTGTCGGCCAGGACCACCACTTTCACTGTGCCATTGTCCCGCCTTGCTCCACGGCCCGTCGCCCGGCGGCCCGTGCTCCACGGCCCGTCGCCCGCACCCGGCGGCCCGCATGTCCACTACGGCCCGCATCACAGAAGGCTCTCATATCCGCCGTGCCCGGAAGGGCGCCCATCGCGACAGCGGTGGCTCCAAGCTGCCCTTGATCATGCCGGTCGTGCCGGGACGGCCTCCTCGATGTTCTACTATTGTGGATCGTAGGTTGCCGCGTCACAGCGGCCGGACCCCGCGCGCACGGAGGCGAGGATGGACGGCTCGGTCCGGAGGCGCCCGTCGTGGCGGTCCCACCGGCTGCTGCTCCTCGCACTCGTCCTGGGTGTCGCCGGGATGCACACCCTCGGCCATCTGGAGCACGGCGGCCCGCCGGTCACGGCTGGACACGGCGAGGTCATGGACCGGCGGGATCCCGCGCCGCTTTCCCCGCCCCCATCGGCGTCAGAGCCCGCGCCCGCTCTCATGTCCTCGCCCCCGACGACGGAGGCGGCGGGCGGGCGACGGGTGTCCGGCACGGGCGACGATCTTCCCGGGCCCGACCCGTCCTCGGTCTGCCTGGCCGTACTGACCGCGCTCATCGTCGTGTCCCTCGGCGCGGCGCGGGCGCGACGGCGGGCCTCGCAGGCCGCGGCCACCGCGCGCCCGTCGTCACCGCCTGTCGCGAGGCCGCCGCCCGACAGGACGGCACTGCGCCTGGCACGTCTCTCGGTCCTGCGCGTATAGGCCGATCGCTTCGGCGGGCGGTCCCCGAGACCCGCCCGCGCACGGTCGCCAGGCAGGTAACACAGAACCGGAAGAGATCAGCACATGACGTTCACCGACCGATCCACCGACCGACCCGCCGTCCGCAGGCTCGCGCTCACCGCCGCCGGAGCCGGCGTGCTCGTGCTGCTGGCCGCCTGCGGCGGGGGAGCCTCGTCCACGGCGGCGGGCACCGGCGCGCCCAGCGGCGCTCCGGCCGCCGCCGCGAGCCCACGTCCGTCGACCCCCTTCAACGAGGCCGACGCCACCTTCGCGCAGATGATGATCCCGCATCACGAGCAGGCGGTGGAGATGGCCGAGCTCGCCGAGAAGCGGGCCACCGACCCCGAGGTCAAGGCACTCGCCGCGGAGATCAAGGCCGCCCAGGATCCGGAGATCGCCACCATGGCCGGCTGGCTGTCGGCCTGGGGCAGGCCCGCCACCCCGGCGGGCGGCCACGGCGGGCATGACATGCCCGGCATGGTGACCGCGGAGGACATGGCCGAGCTCCAGAAGGCGGAGGGGGCGGTGTTCGACCGGATGTTCGCCGAACTGATGATCGCCCACCACAAGGGGGCGATCGAGATGGCCCGGACCGAGCAGGCCCAGGGGGCCGCCTCCGAGGCCAAGGCGCTCGCCGGGGAGATCGTGACCGCACAGGAGGCCGAGATCGGGCAGCTGCAGAAAATCCTCGACAGACTCTGATCGGGCCTTGTGCCAGGCCGGTGCCCGGGTGCGCGCGCCCGGGCACCGGTGCCCCTCGGCGGTACCAGCCGGCCGGCGAGGCGTCTCACCGGCCGTGTCCCGGCCCCCTCTCCTGCCTCACCCGTCCCGCCGCGCGGCCCACCCCATTGCCATATACCCCTATGGGGTATACTTTGGACACATCAGCACCGGCTGACGGATAGGGAGATCACGATGTCCGGACCGACGCAGCACATGGACCACGGCGGCCACGGAGAGCACCACGGGCATGACCAGCACGGACATGCCCAGCACGGGCACGCGGATCCCTCTCACGCGGGCCACTCCGGGAAGGTGACGTGGCGGATGGCCGCGTCGGCGACCCTGCACTGCCTCACCGGATGTGCCATCGGCGAGGTGCTCGGCATGGTGATCGGCACGGCCCTGGGCTGGTCCAACACGCCGACCATCGTCCTGGCCGTCGTCCTGGCCTTCTTCTTCGGTTACGCGCTCACCATCGTGGGACTGCGCAAGTCCGGTCTCGGCTGGCGCGAGCTCGTACGGCTGGCCCTCGCCGCCGACACCGTGTCCATCATCGTCATGGAGATCGTCGACAACGGAGTGATGATGGTGGTGCCCGGCGCCATGGACGCCGGTCTCGCCTCGGCCCTGTTCTGGGGCGCTCTCGCGTTCTCCCTGCTGGTGGCCTTCCTCGTCACCACCCCGATCAACAAGTGGATCATCGGCAAGGGCAAGGGGCACGCGGTGGTCCACGCCTACCACCACTGACGTCCCCCGGGCCGCCGCGCACGGCCTACCGAGGGTCGGCGGCCGGCGGGCGTGAGGCCACGCCGAGGATGAAGAAGGAGACCGGGGTGCGGACCCCGGGGAGCAGGAAGCGCTCCAGCCGCTCCATGGTGAACCCGGCGCGCTCGATCGCCGCGGCACTGTCACGGCCGGTGTGACAGCCGCCGGCCAGGCGCGGCCACAGGGTGGCGTCCAGCAGCCGCTGCACCCGGACCAGGCCGGCCGAGTCGGCCCGGACGTGCTCCAGGAAGCGCAGTTGGCCGCCGGGCTTGAGCACCCGGCGCATCTCCCGCAACGCCGAATCGGGATCCGGCACCGAGCAGAGCACCATCGACACCACCGCGGCGTCGAAGGTCCGGTCTCCGCCCGGAAGGCGGTCGGCGAGGCCGCCGACCACCTCGACCGGGACCGGGGCCGCGCGGGCGGCCGCCCGCGCGAGCCTGCGCAGCCGCGGTTCGGGCTCCACCGCGAGTACCCGGGCGACGGTGGGCGGGTAGTGGGCGAAGGTCAGCCCGTTCCCGGCGCCCACCTCGATCACCTGGCCCGACAGCCCGGCCAGCAACCTCTGCCGGCGGGCGGCCAGGCCGTGGCGCTCCACCACCGGGCTGACGCGGGCGTAGCACCGGGCGAAGATCGGGTGGTTGACCTGGGCCTCCGGCATGGCGTCCTCCCCCCTCGTCACCAGTTCACCAGCTGACCGGCGGCCGGACCAGGCCGGCGGGCCGGGACCGGCCCCGCGCCACCCGGGCCCCGGGGCGCCCCGCCGTACGGATACGGAGTGGAGGGGTGCTCAGCGGAAGTCGGCGGCGTGGTCGGCCGCCCACTGGTGGAAGGTGCGGGCGGGGACCCCGGTCAGCTCCTCGACCGTGTGGGTGACCGGCTCCGGCTCGGTCACGATCCGCGCCCAGTGGTCGAGCGCGCCGTCGACGAACGTGGCCTCGCCCCAGGCGGCGAGCAGTTGCTCGCGCGCGACCTCCCTGGGCAGCTCCTCGTAGCGTGCCGGGCGGCCGGCCGCCTCCCCGATGATGCGGACCTGCTCGGCCTGGGTCACCACCGACGGCCCGGTGAGGTCGTAGATCTTCCCGGCGTGCCCGTCGCCGGTCAGCACGACCGCGGCGACCGCGGCGATGTCCCGCTCGTGGATGAGCGACCGCCCGGCCCGCGCGTACGGCCAGCGCACGACGCCCTCGCGGATCTGCCCGGCCCACATCAGCGTGTTGACGGCGAACCCGCCGGGCCGCAGGAAGGTCCATTCCAGCCCGGACTCCCTGATCAGCTCCTCCAGCCTCCCGTGGAAGGTGCTCTCCGGGTTCATCGTCGACAGGTATACGACGCGGCGCGCGTGCTTGGCGATCAGCTCCACGACCGGCGCGGCCTGCTCGGCGGCGAACCCGGGCCAGAGCAGGAACACCGACTCGACCCCGTCCAGGGCCGCCTCCACCGTCTCCGGCCGGGTCAGGTCGCCGCGCACCGCCTCGACGCCCTCCGGCAGCCGGGCGGCGCCGGGGTCGCGGACCAGCGCGCGCACCTCGGCGCCGGACTCCAGCAGCTGGGACACGACGTTGCGGCCGACGTTACCGGTCGCTCCGATAACCAGAATCATGGTCTCCTCCTTGGTCGCCCCCCATCCTGAAACTTGAAGCGGACTTCAAGTCAACCCCGGCCAGGAGACCCGCCCGCGGCCGCCGGACGGATCCCGCCTGCGGCGTGCCGTAGGGATCGCGTCAAAACTCAACCGCACGGCGTATGAAAGCCGTCAAGAACGGCAAAGTCCCACAAATAGCCCGGTTTGCTCTCTATGCGGCCACTTGGCCGTGAAGCAACGTCCGGACTTGAGGAGTGGGGATGGCTGACGTCATCTTCGTCGCCCTGACGATCGCGATCTTCGTGATCTTCGGGCTTGTCGTGAAGGCGGTGGAGCGCCTGTGAGCGCGATCAACGCCACCGGTCTCGCAGTGGCCGTCGGCCTGGTGATCTTCATGGTCGCGGCCCTGCTCTTCCCGGAGCGTTTCTAGATGAGCACCACAGCAGCCGGGATCATCTTCGTCGCATCCCTCGTCATCGCGCTGGCCCTGGTGCACAGGCCCCTCGGCGACCACATGTACCGGACTTACACGAGCACCGGGCACACCGTGGTGGAGCGCTCCATCTACCGCCTGCTCGGCGTCCGGGCCGACGTCGAGCAGCGGTGGGGCGTCTACGCGCGCAACGTGCTGGCCTTCTCGGTCATCTCGGTCCTGTCGGTGTACGGGATGCAGCGCCTGCAGGACAGGCTCTTCCTGAGCCTCGGTTTCGGACCGGTCCCCGACCACATCGCGTGGAACACCGCGATCAGCTTCGTCACCAACACCAACTGGCAGGCCTATTCCGGCGAGAGCACCATGGGCCACCTGGTCCAGATGGCGGCGCTGGCCGTACAGAACTTCGTGTCCGCGGCGGTCGGCATGGCCGTGGCGATCGCGCTGGTGCGCGGGTTCGCCCGCAGGGGCTCCGACACCATCGGCAACTTCTGGGTGGACCTGGTGCGCGGCACCGTCCGCGTCCTGCTGCCGATCGCGTTCGTCGGCGCGCTGCTGCTGGTCGCCGGCGGTCTGGTGCAGAACTTCGCGGGCCCGCACGGGATCACCACGCTCACCGGCGGCGCGCAGAACATGACCGGCGGTCCGGTGGCCAGCCAGGAGGTCATCAAGGAGCTGGGCACCAACGGCGGCGGCTTCTACAACACCAACTCGGCCCACCCGTTCGAGAACGCCACGGCGTGGACCAACTGGTTCGAGATCTTCCTGATCCTCGTCATCCCCTTCAGCCTGACCCGCACCTTCGGCAGGATGGTCGGCCAGGTCCGCCAGGGCTACGCGATCCTCGCCGTGATGGCCACGATCGCCCTCGTCAGCGTCACGCTCACCAACGTCTTCGAGCTGCAGGGCGCGGCCACCGTCCCGCAGGCGGTCGGCGCGGCCATGGAGGGCAAGGAGGTGCGCTTCGGCGTCGCCGGCTCCGCGACCTTCGCCGCCTCGACCACGCTCACCAGCACCGGCGCCGTGAACTCCTTCCACGACTCCTACACCCCGTTCGGCGGCATGATGACGCTGTTCAACATGATGCTGGGCGAGGTCGCCCCCGGCGGTGTCGGCTCCGGCCTGTACGGCATGCTCGTCCTGGCCACGATCACCGTGTTCGTCGCCGGACTCATGGTGGGCCGGACCCCGGAGTATCTCGGCAAGCGGATCGGCGCCCGCGAGATCAAGCTGGCCTCGCTGTACTTCCTGGTCACCCCCGTCCTGGTGCTGGTCGGCACGGCCGTCGCGATGGGCAACGAGGCGGGCCTGGCGGCCATGCTGAACAGCGGGCCGCACGGTTTCTCCGAGATCCTCTACGCCTTCACCAGCGCTTCCAACAACAACGGCTCGGCCTTCGGCGGCGTCACCGTCAACACCCCGTGGTACGACGTGGCACTCGGCCTGTGCATGGCGTTCGGCCGGTTCCTGCCGATCGTCTTCGTACTCGCCCTCGCCGGCTCGCTGGCCGGGCAGACGCCCGTGCCCGAGTCGGCGGGCACGCTGCCGACGCACCGGCCGCAGTTCGTCGGCATGGTCGTCGGCGTGACGATCATCCTCGTCGCCCTGACCTTCCTCCCGGCGCTGGCGCTGGGGCCGCTCGCAGAAGGACTCCTGTAATGACGACCCGTCCGGTCGAAGCGCCGGAGAAGGCTCCGGCACCCAAGAAGAACGGCAGGGTCGGCGGCGGTCTGCTCGACCCGGGGCAGCTCGTCAGGTCGCTGCCCGACGCGCTGGTCAAGCTGAACCCGGTCACACTCTGGCGTAACCCGGTCATGCTGATCGTGGAGATCGGCGCGCTGTTCACCACCGTGCTCGCGGTCCTCAGGCCGTCTTTCTTCGCCTGGGCCATCGTGGTGTGGCTCTGGCTGACGGTGATCTTCGCCAACCTGGCCGAGGCCGTGGCCGAGGGCCGGGGCAAGGCGCAGGCGGCGACGCTGCGCGCCGCCAAGCGCGACACCACCGCCCGCCGCCTCAAGAACCGGGACGACCACTCCCGATGGGATGTCGTCGGGGCGCCCGAGCTGAGGCAGGGCGACCATGTGATCGTCGAGGCCGGAGAGACCATTCCGGGTGACGGCGACGTCGTCGAGGGCATCGCGAGCGTCGACGAATCGGCCATCACGGGCGAGTCGGCACCGGTGATCCGCGAGTCGGGCGGTGACCGGTCCGCGGTGACCGGCGGCACCAAGGTGCTGTCCGACAGGATCATCGTGCGGATCACCCAGAAGCCCGGCGAGAGCTTCATCGACCGGATGATCGCCCTGGTCGAGGGCGCCGACCGGCAGAAGACGCCGAACGAGATCGCGCTGAACATCCTGCTGGCCGCGCTGACGGTCATCTTCCTGGTCGCCACCGTCACCATGCAGCCGTTCGCGATCTACGCCAAGGCGGCGAACCCGGGTGTGCCCGACTCGCTCGCGCTCACCGGAGACGGCGTCACGGGCATCGTGCTGGCCTCCCTGCTGGTCTGCCTCATCCCGACCACGATCGGCGCGCTGCTGTCGGCGATCGGCATCGCGGGCATGGACCGCCTGGTGCAGCGCAACGTGCTGGCGATGAGCGGACGCGCCGTCGAGGCCGCGGGTGACGTCAGCACGCTGCTGCTGGACAAGACCGGCACGATCACCCTGGGGAACCGGCAGGCGTCGGAGTTCGTCCCGGTGGCCGGTGTCCCCGAGATGGAACTGGCGCGGGCGGCGCAGCTGTCCAGCCTGGCCGACGAGACGCCGGAGGGCCGCTCGATCGTGGTCTACGCCAAGCAGGCGTACGGCCTGCGGGAGCGGGAGCCCGGCGAGCTGGCCCAGGCCGAGTGGATCGCCTTCACCGCGCAGACCCGCATGTCGGGGGTGAACCTGGATGGCCGCGAGGTCCGCAAGGGCGCCGCGACCGCGGTGATGAAGTGGGTGCGCGACCACGGCGGCCATCCGACCGACGAGGTGGGCCACCTGGTGGACGGGATCTCCGGCTCCGGCGGCACCCCGCTGGTGGTGGCGGAGAAGGGGCGCGTGCTCGGCGTCGTCCACCTCAAGGACGTCGTCAAGGAGGGCATGCGCGAGCGGTTCGACGAGATGCGCCGGATGGGCATCCGCACCGTCATGATCACTGGGGACAACCCGCTGACCGCCAAGGCCATCGCGGACGAGGCCGGGGTGGACGACTTCCTCGCCGAGGCCACGCCCGAGGACAAGCTCGCCCTGATCAGGAAGGAGCAGCAGGGCGGCCGGCTGGTCGCCATGACCGGTGACGGCACCAACGACGCGCCCGCGCTCGCGCAGTCGGACGTCGGGGTGGCGATGAACACCGGCACGTCGGCCGCCAAGGAGGCCGGCAACATGGTCGACCTCGACTCCAACCCGACCAAGCTCATCGAGATCGTCGAGATCGGCAAGCAACTGCTGATCACCCGGGGCGCGCTGACGACCTTCTCGATCGCCAACGACATCGCCAAGTACTTCGCGATCATTCCCGCGATGTTCGCCGCGGTCTACCCGGGGCTGGACGCGCTGAACGTCATGCGCCTGACCAGCCCGCAGTCGGCGATCCTGTCCGCGGTCATCTTCAACGCGATCATCATCGTGGCGCTGATCCCGCTGGCCCTGCGCGGCGTGCGCTACCGGCCGTCGAGCGCGTCGAAGCTGCTCAGCCGCAATCTCTACGTCTACGGTCTGGGCGGCGTCGTCGCGCCCTTCGTCGGCATCAAGATCATCGACCTCATCGTCCAGTTCCTTCCGGGGATGTCGTAATGGAACGTCTGCCAGGCTGGATCCGCCGGCACCTCGCCGCCCTCCGCGCGGTCATCGTGCTGACCCTGCTCCTCGGCGGGGCCTACCCGCTGCTGGTGACCGGGGTCGCCCAGACCGTCCTCAACGGCAACGCCAACGGCTCGCTGATCGAGCGCGACGGCAGGACCGTGGGCAGCGCCATCGTCGGCCAGAGCTTCACCGACGAGAACGGCGACCCCGTCGAGAAATACTTCCAGAGCCGGCCGTCGGCGGCCGGCGACGGCTACGACATGCTGTCCACCGCCGCGAGCAACCTCGGCCCCGAGGACGTGCTCGACGTCCTGCCGGTGCCGGGCGCCAAGGACGCTGCGGGCCACCCCGACGAGGGTCGGCGGAGCCTGCTCACCCAGGTCTGCGCCCGGTCCAGGGCGGTCGGCGAACTGGAGGGCGTCTCCGGGGCCCGGCCGTACTGCACCCCCGACGGCGTGGGCGCGGTGCTGAAGGTCTTCCCCGCCGTCGGCGCGGTCACCCGGGCGGTCAGCGTCAACCAGGCATGCCCCGCCCGGCCCTTCGTCGCCCGCTACCAGGGCGTCAGGGTCGAGTGCGGCAGGCCCGGCGAGGACTACGCGGCCGGCCGTACCGTCCCCGTCCGCGGCGACGTCAGGGCGGTGGTGCCCGCCGACGCGGTCACCGCCGGCGGCTCCGGTCTCGACCCGCACATCTCGGTCGCCTACGCCGAGCTGCAGGCTCCTCGTGTGGCCAGGGAGCGCGGGATCGCCGTGGAGCGGGTGAGGCGGCTCGTCGAGGAGCACACCACCGGCCGGGCGCTCGGCTTCATGGGCGAGCCGGCGGTCAACGTGCTCCAGCTCAACCTGGCCCTCGACAAGGGGTGACACGGTGCCACGCGGGCGGCTGGGGGTCTCCCCGGGCGCGGTCCCCGGGGTGGGCAAGACCTTCGCGATGCTCGGCGAGAGCCGCCGGGGACGGCGCATGGCAACGTCCACGCCCCGCAGTCCCTGACACCGCCGCCCGTGGTGTCCGGCTCGATCCGCCCGGGACCGGGTATGTTCCTCCAACCTGACCGAGGCCCAGGAGCAGCGGATCGGACCGGTCACCGGCGTCGGCGGCGGGCTGCCCGCCACGTCGCCGCCGGTGACCGTCGACGGCGGGGCGGCTGCTGCGGCTGGGCCGTACCGACCGGAAGGAAGCTCCCATGGCGGAGGGATGTCCCACCACGGCCCGGAAGGAACCGCCGCGTCCCGGCTGCCGCCACGGATCGCCGGAGGGCCGCCGCGAGCCGGTCCCCTGCCATGGTGACCTGGGATGAGCGCCCCCTCCGGGGCCGCCGTCCCCGCGACTGGGGACGGCGGCCGATCGCGTCCCGGGCACGGGTGGCGCGTCGTCGCCGCGCTGGCGGTGACCCAGACCGCCGGCTACGGCGTGCTCTACTACGCCTTCTCGGTCTTCATCACCCCGATGGGCCGCGACCTGCGCGCCGGGACCGCCTCCGTCGCCGGGGCGCTCACCACGGCGGTGCTGGTCTCGGGCCTGGCCGCCCCGCTGGTCGGCCGGTGGCTGGACGGCCACGGCGGCCGCGGCCTCATGACGGCCGGATCGGCGCTCGGCGCGCTGGCGGTGCTGGGCTGGTCGCAGGTGACCACCCTTCTCCAGCTCTATCTGGTCTTCACTGTCATCGGGATCGCCTCCGCGGCGGTGCTGTACGAGGCGGCCTTCGCGGTGATCGTGGCCTGCTCCGACGCCAGGCGGCGCTCGAACGCGCTGCTGGCGCTGACCATCGTCGCGGGTTTCGCCTCCACGATCTTCCTGCCGCTCACCGGCCTGCTGGTCCAGCGCTACGGCTGGCGCACCGCCCTGGTGATCCTCGCCCTCGGCTACGCGCTGCTCGCGGTGCCACTGCACGCCCTGGTGCCGCGCAGCCGTACCGCCACCGAGGCGGAGCCCGCGGGCGCCGGGACGGAGCCCGCGGGCGCCGGGACGGAGCCCGCGGGCGCCCGTCGGCAGGCGGCCGTCCGGAGTGCCCTGGGCGAGCGGCCGTTCTGGCTGCTGGTCGCGGCCTTCCTCGCGCACACCGGAGCCGTCGCCGTGCTGGGGGTGCTGCTGGTGACCTATCTGACCGTTCTCGGTCACCCGCCGGTCTTCGCCGCGAGCGTGGCCGGGCTGCTGGGGGTGCTGTCGGTCACCGGGCGCCTGGTCAGCACCGGCCTGCAGAGCCGCTGGCCGGTCTCGCTGGTCACCGCGGCGATCTTCGTCCTGCAGGGCGCGGCCGCGGCGCTCCTGCCGCTGGTCGGGCGCAGCGTGCCCGGGGCGGTCACCGCGGTGGTCCTGTTCGGTCTCGGGTTCGGCGTGGCGACCATCGCCCGTCCCGCGCTGCTGGCCGACCGGTACGGCACCGCCGCCTACGCGAGCGTCAGCGGTGCTCTGGCCCTGCCCGTCACCGTGGCCAAAGCCGTCGCCCCGCTGACCGCCGCGGTGATGGCGCAGATCGTCGGCTACGCCGCGGTGATGGGCGTCGTGGCCGCCGCCTGCGTTCTCGGCGCGTTCGCCCTGTCCGCCTACCACCGCATGTCGTTCAGATCCTCAACCGATCAGAGGTTTCCCTCCTGACCGCCGGCCGGTCAGGCGGCGCCGGGTCGCGGCCGGCCCGCTACCCCGGTATCCGGGCACGCAGGGCCTGGATGAACCAGTCGAGCGCCGGTGTCAGGCTCTCCGGGGCGGGCCAGCCGTTGACCACTGCGAGCAGCCGGAGGTACAGCTCCCGGCGAGGGTCGTTCGCGCTCTCCAGCCGGGCCAGCAGCCGGCGCCGGAGGTCGGCGTCGTCAGGGCGGCCGAAGACGTGCGCGTATTGAGCCGTGACCGCCGCGACCACCGGATCGGCCTGGGGCGAGGCCGGGTCGATGCCGGCCGCCAGGGCCGGGCCGACCTGGTCACGGACCATCGCGGCGGAGTCGCGGCGCAGGACCGTGGTGTCGCCCTGGGCGCGCTCGGCCGCGTGGTGCTCGACCATGCGGCGCACACCGGCGCGGAAATCCGGGTCCTGGGACAGTTCGGCCAGTTCCACCCACGCCTCGACCTGACCGGCCTCGGGGTCGTCGGGCAGTTCGGGGGTCATCGAGCGCCTGATCCCGGTGAACTCGGGGGCGGCGTCCAGGCCGCCGAAGGCGGTGTCGAGGAAGTCGCCGATCAGACGTCGGCGCTCGTCCTCGGAGAGCTTGGCCAGCTTGTGCATGAGATCGATCTCCTCAGAGGTGGACCCGCGCCTGGCCACCACCGTCAGCACCGCGCGCCGCAGGCGCAGCGTCCGGATCTGCACCGCCAGTGCCTCGGCGTGCGCCGCGGCGACCTCGGGAAGCGAGATCTCCCGGTCCACGACCTTCCGGATCGTGGGAAGGTCCAGGCCCAGTTCGCGCAGCGTCCGCACGAGGTCCAGGCGTGCGACGGCGTCGATGCCGTAGCGGCGGTAGCCGGCCGGGCTGCGGTCGGCCGGCGGCACGATCCCCCGGTCGGAGTAGAACCGGATGGCCTTGACCGTCAGCCCGGTCCGCCGGGCCAGGTCACCGATCGAGTAGAGCGTGTCGCCGTCCATGCCCCCACTCTCGCGTCTCCCCTTACTGGAGACTCAAGCCCGTCGGCCCACCGGAGGGGCGGGCCGCTCCGCACCTCCACATCGTCCACGGGCCTGACGGCCCCGCGAGCCTGCGCTCAGGCGCCTTCACTCACCGTGGGCGCGGCGTGGGGGCGCAGCAGGCCGTCCACGATCGCGCGCACGCCCTTGTCGTAGGTGTCGCGGGCGGTCAGCTCCTCCCAGCGCTCGCCCAGCACCGCCAGGCGCGGTAGCTCCGCGGCGTCGAGGGTGGCGAACACCTGGCTGCGGTAGGTCGGCCTGTCCTCCTCGCGCCGGCGCGCCGCGGCCGCCCGCGCCGTGATCTCGCCCGCCGTGTAGTGCCAGATGATCCGGTAGGCGTCCACGGCCGCCTCCGGGGACAGCCCGGCGTGCACGGCCGCGTCGATGATCGTTTCCGGGTACCACAGCGCGCGGACGGACATCAGGTCGTCGGCTTTCAGCACCTCGACGATCCACGGGCAGCCGACGAGCGCGCCGTGCATGGCCGTGGCGGCGGCCACGACGCGCTCGGCCGGGGAGTCACCGGGCAGCTCGGGCCTGGGCAGGCCGGCGGCGTACTCGTCGAGGAGCAGATGGAGCAGTTCGTCCTTGTCATGCACGTGGTGGTACAGGGCCATCGGCGTGGCGCCCACCTCACGGGCCAGCCGGCGCATGGTCAGGCCCTGCGTGCCCTCCGCGTCGATGATGCGGTGGGCCGCGGACACGATGTCCGCTCTGGAGATCTTGGGAGGTCGTCCCGTACGCGCCGGCATCCTGCCATGCTACTTTCTATACATGTATAAAAAGTCACCGTGGACGGCCGTCGGCGTGCTCGCCTTCGCCGTGGCCGTCGGCACCCTCCAGATGACGGCGGTCGTGCCGATGCTGCCGGTGCTGCAACGGCAGCTCCACGCGCCGCTGCCCCTCGTGTCCTGGACCCTCACCGCCGCACTGCTGTCGGGCGCCGTCGCCATCCCACTGCTGTCGCGCCTGGGCGACCTGTACGGCAGACGTCCCGTCGCGCTCGCCGCGCTCGGCCTGCTGGTGGCCGGAGCGCTGCTCAGCGCCGTCGCCACCACGCTCCCCCTGATCATCGCGGGCCGGGTGCTGCAGGGCATGGCCGCGCCCCTGCTGCCGCTGGCCATGGGCATCGCCAGGCAGGCCGTACCCCGCGACCGGCTCCCCACGGCCATCGGCGTGCTGAGCGCCATGATGGGGGTCGGCAGCGGCGGCGGCATGATCCTCGCCGGGCTGGTCGGAGGCGGCTACCAGGCGCTGTTCTGGATCCTTGCCGGGCTCGGCGCGGCGAGCTTCGCACTGGTCGCCGTCCTCGTCCGCGAGCCCGCCCACGCCACGCCCGGCGGCCGTCCCGACCTGGCGGGCGCGGCGCTCGTGGCCACCTGGCTGGTCTGCCTGCTGCTCGCCGTCAACAAGGGCGCGGCCTGGGGCTGGACCTCGCCGAACACCCTCGGACTGCTGGCGGCGGCCGTCGTGGTGGCCGTCATCTGGGTGCTGTCGGCCCGCCGTACCGCCACTCCACTGATCGAGATCCCGATGCTCCTGCACCGGGGGACGGTCGGCGCGACGGTGGCGTCGCTGCTGCTCGGGTTCGCGCTGTTCGCCGCGATCACCACGCTGTCGTCCGTGGCACAGGGATCGCTGGGCGCCTCGGTGCTCCAGGTGGGCCTGTACCTGCTGCCGACGGCCGCGCTGATGCTGGTGATCTCACTGCTGGCCGGCCGGCTGATGCGCCGGTTCACGACGTCGTCGCTGGTCGGCAGCGGGTCTTTACTGGTGGCCGCAGCCTCGCTCTGGCTGAGCGTCTCGCACGGCACCTCGTCCGACCTGTACGGCGCGGCGGCCGTACTGGGGGTGGGTGTCGGACTCGGGTACGCCGCACTCGGCACGATGGCCGTCGAACACGTCGAACCCGCCAAGACCGCGGCGGCCGGCGGCGTGAACGCGCTGGTCAGAGTTTTCGGCAGCAGCCTGGCGGGGGTGGTGACCGCAGCCGTGATCTCCAGCGCCGGGGCGGGGTGGAGCTTCGGCGCCTCGGCGGTCGCCGCCACGATCTCGGCGGCTTCCAGCTACGTACACGGCGCTCTGGCCCGGGTCCCGGACATCGCCCTGACGAAGGAGACGGCATGAGCCAGGGAGACGGCATGAACCGGGAGCACGCCACGGCCCGGGAGGACGGCGCGGTCCGGGGAGACGGCGGACGGCTCATCGCGTGGGGCGAGGAGCTGGTGAAGCTGCACGACGGCTTCCGCCGCGACCTCGCGGAACTGCGCCGTACATCCAGGTCGGCCCCCAGCCTGGGGCCGAGCCTGCGGGAGCACTGCCTGACGTTCTGCGAGGCCCTGCACGCGCACCACACCGGGGAGGACGACGTGCTCTTCCCCCACCTGGGCGGCACGCACCCCGAGCTGGCCGACGTCCTGGCACGGCTGCGCGAGGAGCACCAGACCGTGGGGCGGCTGCTGGCCAGGATCCGCGCTCTGGTGGACACCGGCGACCCGGCCATGATCGAGGCCGAGCTCGACCAGCTCACCCAGGCGGTGGAGGCCCATCTGGACTACGAGGAGGAGCAGCTCGTCCCGCTGCTCAACCAGATGACCGACGTTCCGGAAGATCTCTGATCCAGCCGCCTGCCGGCGTTCACCGCACGCCGACCGGCGCGGGCACGGCCGCGCCGGAGAAGGCGACCGGCAGGCCGGGCAGCCGCATCGCCCCGGAGCGGGAGATCGCTTGACCGCCCCCCGGGCCGTTGCCCGGGGTATGTGGAGGATCAAGGTCCGGCATCCGCGGCTGGTAGTTTGACGCCCTGAAGTCGGACAGAAGGGATGTAGCTCCGTGCTCGACGATGCCGGCCTGCAGGCGCTCCGCGAGGCGGCGCGCTTTTCTCCGGACAACCTCCCCCTGCGGCGGCATCTGGCCGACCAGCTCCTCGCCAAGGGCTACCTCGGCGAGGCGGAGGCGGAGTATCGCGCCGCGCTCATGCTGGCACCCCGGGACCCGGACATCACGACCGGACTGGCGGAGGCGTTCACCCGCCAGAGCTCGTACGGCACCGCGCTGTCGGTCCTGGAGTCACACCTGGCGACGCCCGGTTACCCGCCGCGCATGGGCGTGATCGCGGCCAGGGCGCTGCTGGGTGAGGGCGACATGGCCGGTGCCGCCTACCGCTACCACGAGGCGGTCTCCCGCGATCCCTCCGTCGCCGACCCCGACCTGGCCGCCCGGCTGGCGGCGCCGCCGCCGCAGCCCGTGGTGGCCCCGCCGAACCTCCCTCCGGAGACCAGCGCGGAGGTCGAGCGCTCCCGCTTCACCTTCGCCGACGTGGCGGGCATGGAGGCGGTCAAGGAGGCACTGCGGATCAAGCTGCTGCTGCCCGTCCAGCAGCCGGAGCTGTTCGCCGCGTTCGGCAAGCGGGCCGGCGGCGGGGTGCTGCTCTACGGCCCGCCGGGCGCGGGTAAGACCCACCTGGCCAGAGCGGCGGCCGGTGAGCTCGGCGCGGCGTTCGTCAACGTCGGGCTGGCCGACGTCCTGGACATGTACATCGGCTCCAGCGAGCGCAACCTGCGCGCGGTGTTCGAGATGGCCCGCCGCAACCGGCCGTGCGTGTTGTTCTTCGACGAGGTCGACGCGCTGGCCGCCCGCCGCTCCGACATGCGCCAGGCGCACAGCCGGCAGTTGGTCAACCAGTTCCTGGCCGAGCTCGACGGCGTGGACGACAGCGCCAACGAGGGGGTGCTGGTGCTGGCGGCCACGAACGCGCCCTGGTACGTCGACGTTGCCTTCCGCCGGCCCGGCCGCTTCGACCAGCTCGTGTTCGTGCCGCCGCCGGACGCGGCCGCGCGCGCCGCCATCCTGCGCATCCTGTGCCGCGACAAGCCGCTGGCCGAGATGGACTACGACGCGGTGGCGAAGATCACCGACCACTTCACCGGCGCCGACCTGAAGGGCCTGGTCGACCGCGCGGTGGAGACCAAGCTCCAGCAGTCGATCAGCGCCGGCCGCCCTATCCCGCTGTCGACGCCCGACCTGCTGGCGGTGGCTCAGCAGGTCAAGCCCACCGCGGTACGCGAGTGGCTGGCCACCGCCCGCAACTACGTGCTGCACGCCAACGAGTCCGGCGCCTGGGACGAGCTGATGCCGTGGATCAAGCGCAAGTGGTGACAGTCCAGGCCGCGCTCGAACGCGCCCACAGCCTGCTCGGCCTGCGCCGCCCGGTGGAGGCGGCGCGGGAGCTGCGCGGCGCGATCACCGACGACCCGCAGCACCCCACCGCACACGCCCTGCTCGCCGTCGCCCTGATCGAGCAGGGCGAGGTGGCCGAGGCCGCCGCCGAGGCCGATGAGGCGGTACGGCTGGCGCCGGACTTCTGGTTCACGCACTACACGGCCGGGCAGGTGTACTACCGCGCCCACCGGCCCGACCGGGCGCTGCCGGCCATCGATGCCTCGCTGGCGCTGGCCCCCGAGCACGCCAACACCTGGGAGCTGCTGGCCCGGGTGCGCGTGCAGAGCGAGCAGTGGGCCGAGGCCGCGCAGGCGGCACGTCAGGGGCTGCGCCTCGATCCGCAGGACTCCGACCTGGCGAGCCTCCTGGCGCTGGCCCTGGTCATGCTCGGCGACGCGGCGGAGGCCAGGCCGGCCGCGGCGCTGGCCGTACGCCTGGACCCGGAGAGCGCCACCGCGCACCTGGTGTACGGCCGCGCGGAGCTGGCCTTCGGCGACCCCAGGCCGGCGGCGGAGGCCTTCCGCGAAGTGCTGCGGCTCGACCCCTCCTTCGACCACGCCAGGGACCTGCTCGTCCTGGCGCTCAAACGCCGCAACCCCCTCTACCGCATGCTGACCCGCCTGCGCGGCAGGTTCCGCGGCGGCCGGCGCATGGCGCTGCTGCTGCCCATGGCGCCGCCGCTCATCGCGGTGTTCGTCCTCATCGCGGTGCTGCACTGGGCGGCGTGGGTCGCCGAGTCGTGGGCGACGCTGCGCCTGCACCGCGGCCGGGCCACCCGGCTGCTGCTGGAGGGCGCGCAGGCGCGCGTGGCGGTGCTCTGCTGCGTGCTGCCGGTGGCGGGCGCGCTGCTGCTGGCGTCAGGCGCGGCGTCCGGGCTGGAGGCGGTGGGCACGGCCGGCGCCGCGGTGATGGCGCTGGTCACCCCCGTCCAGGAGGCGGCGCACACCGGCTCCCGGCGCGGACGGTCCGCGCTGTACGGCTGGGCGGCCCTGCTGACCCTCGCCATCGTCACGTCGCTGGTCATGGCGGCGTTGCCGGCCACCGCCGGGACGGGGGTCACCGTCGCGCTGCTGAGTGCCTACGCCGCGCTGGCCACGATCTGGGTGGCGACCGCCGTCCGCCGCGCGACGGGGTGAGACACGCCCGACCGTGCCGGAGCGGCGGACCGGGCGGTGCGAGCGCCCTCAGCCCCGGTGGCGGCGTCCGCGCTGAGCGATGCCCCGGCGCCGTGCGGCGGTCATCAAAGGACGGCACGGAGGAGGCGACTGAACGGGGGCCGGCGGCCGGCGCCGTGGCGACCCCGGCCACAGGACGGCGACGGTGACGACCGCGGAGACCGTCAGCAGAACGCCCAGCAGCGTTTCGAGAAGCAGCGTGACCGACATGGAGCCCTCCTTCGGCCTTGCCACGCACAGGTGGCCACGAGGACGAAGGTCTCCCCACACCCCACGTCTGACGAGGGGCCACCCCGCCGGGCCCGCCTGTGCTCAGGGGCCGTGATGACGGTCGGGGTGTCGGGCGGCGGGTACTCCCCTCCGCGTTGATTCCACTATCGGCGCAGGTCGGGTCCTGGTCAAATGTCGACCGCCGGTCGGAGGGGGGAGACGATACGCCCCGGGTTGACCTACCCTGGGATGGCGAGGGGAGTACTTCCCAAGCGTCGACCCGGTCAGTACGGACGCTCACAGCGTCCCCGGGCGGCCGCCCATCCGGTATGGGTGAAGGAGACCTCGAACGGCCAAGCGCGTTCGAGGAGGTTCCATGTTCATCGAGGCAGGTATGCCGACGGCTGATATCGAAACGATCGGTTCGCTGAAACTGTGGACGATCACGGTCGCCGCCCTGGTAGTGCTGCTGGCCCTGGACTTCCTGCTGACCCGGCGCCCGCACGAGGTGCGGATGCGCGAGGCGGTGATCTGGTCGGTCTTCTACCTCACGCTTCCTGTGCTCTTCGGCGTCTATGTCTGGACGGCGTTCGGATCCACCCAGGCGGTGGAGTTCTTCACCGGCTACGTGGTGGAGAAATCGCTGTCGGTGGACAACCTGTTCGTGTTCATGCTGTTGCTGTCGGCCTTCGCGGTCCCGGCCGCGCTGGCCCAACGGGTCCTGCTGTACGGCATCATCGGGGCACTGGTCCTGCGCGCGATCTTCATCGCGCTCGGGGCGGCCGTTCTGCAGAGCGGCACATGGGCGTTCCTGCTGTTCGGCGGCGTGTTGATCGTCACCGCCGGGAAGATCCTCAAGGACGCGCTGAGCGGCGAGGAGCAGGCGGTCGACATCTCCTCCATGCGCACGGTCCGGCTGTTGCGGCGCTTCATGCCGGTCACCGACGACTACCGCGGCTCCCGCCTGGTGGTCCGCGAGGGCGGCCGCCGCGCCCTCACCCCGCTGGCGCTGGCCATCGTGGCCGTCTTCGCCACCGACATCGTCTTCGCCGTCGACTCGGTACCGGCGGTGTACGGCGTGACCGAGGATCCCTTCCTCGTCTTCGCCACCAACGCCTTCGCCCTGCTGGGCCTGCGGGCGCTCTACTTCGTGCTCTTGGGCGTCCTGGCGAAGCTGCGGCACCTCAACCACGGGCTCGGCGTCATCCTGGCCTTCATCGGGATCAAGCTGGTCCTGCACTGGGCACACGGCCTGTGGCCGTGGGTTCCGGAGATCCCGATCCTGCTCTCGCTCGGAGTCATCATCGCGGTCCTGGTCACCGTCACGCTGACCAGCGTCTACGCCAATCACCGCGACGCGGAGCCCGTCCCGTGACGCCGCCCCGCACAACCTCCTGATCAGCCGGTCAGGCCGTTGAGGAGGAGTTCGGTGAGCGTGTCGATGATCTGGTCGTCGGTGAAGGCCGGGGCGTGCTCTCCCGCGGTGAGCACGGCGTAGCCGAGCATCGACAGCATCGCACCCATCGCGGCCGCCACCAGCGTGGGATCGCCCGGCAGCGCATGCCCCCTCTCCCGCAGGAACTCCAGGTGCTCCCGGAGGGTCTCGGTCTCGGCCGTGAGGTTCTGCCAGGCGTGGCCGGATCCCGGTTTCTCGGCCGCGGATGACTGATACATCGCCACCACGACCGGCAGATGCTCGCGGAACAGCTTCCAGATGATCGCGACGTGCCAGCGGAGCTGAGCTCGATCGGTGAGGTCGTGGTCGCGCGGATGCGGCTCGATCTCGGCGTCCGAGTCCGCTTCGAGGTCGGCCAGCAGGCTCTTGAGCAGTTCTTCCTTGCTCGCGAAGTGGTCGTAGAACGACCCGGTGGCCCGGCCCGCCGCCCGGGTGATGTCCGTGATCTTGGTGTTGAGATAGCCGTCCTCCACGAACAGCCGCCGGGCCGCTTCCTTGAGCGCCGCCTCGGTCTCGGCCGCCCGCGCTTTCCGAACTCCCACTGGAACTCCCTTGACGTCCATTGACGGGCCACATCATACTGAACCCGCGTTCGCCGAATACACATTCAGTGAAACTTGATTCAGGGAGAATGCATGAAGGTGATTGTCATCGGCGCGGGAGTCGCGGGGGCCGCGAGCGCGATCGCGCTGCGGCGGATCGGCGCCGAGGTCACGGTGTACGAGGCGTATGAGGACCCCGCCGGACAGGTCGGCTCCTTCCTGAGCCTGGCCACCAACGGACTGCGCGCGCTCGACGGGCTCGGCTGCCTGGAAGAGGTCCAGCGGGCCGGCTTCGAGATCCCGCGGCAGCGCATGTGGGCCGGCTCCGGGAAACTGCTGGGCGATGTGCCCCGGGGCCGGCTCACCGGCGACACGCTGAACAGCGTGACACTGATGCGCGGAGACCTCGTGGCGGCGCTCCGCGCGGCGGCCCTGCGCTCGGGCGCCCGGATCGTCACCGGTGAGCGGCTGGTCGACGCGGTCAGCGCCCCTGACGGTGTACGGGCCGAGTTCGCGAGCGGGCGCGTCGCGGCGGCCGACCTGCTGATCGGCGCCGACGGCATCTGGTCCACGACCCGCGGAGTCCTCGCCCCGTCCGCCCCGACGCCGGCCTACGCGGGGCTTTACAGCGTCTCGGGCGTCGCCACGGGCATCGAGGTCGAGCAGGGCACGTTCAACATGGTCTTCGCCCGAAACGGCGCTTTCATCTATATACCCACCCCCGACGGCTCCCTGTGGTGGTCAGCGCAGGTCGCCGCGCCCGAACAGCCGGCGCCGACCGGCACCGGGGACGCGGAACGGCTGGAGCGGCTGAGCGGGCTCTACCGCTCCGAGGAGCTACCGCAGGCCATCCTCAGCGCGACGACGGCCCTCCACCGGCCGACGCTCATGCACACGCTCGCCGAGGTTCCGGTGTGGCACAACGACCGCATCGCACTCGTGGGCGACGCCGGGCACCCGGTCGGCGCCGGGCAGGGCGCGTCCATGTCGATCGAGGACGCGCTGGTGCTCGCACAGGCGCTTGCCGGCACCACGACGGTCCCGGCCGGACTGGAGACGTACGCCCGGAGGCGGCGCGCGCGCGTCGCCAAGATGGTCAAGGCCGCCGGCGACAACCGAGACGCCAAGACCGCCGGACCGATCGGCCGCCGTCTCAACGACCTGATCATGCCGATCTTCTTCCGGCACTTCTACGAGAGGGCCACCGGCTGGCTCTACTCCCACGACCTCGGAACGCTCCCCACCCCGGCGGAGGCGGCGGTCCGGGAGAGCTGAGCCGCCGGCTGGGCGCCGGCTTCAATCCCTCGCACGTACGTGAGACTCGCACGTACGTGAGAACTGCCGGTCACCGCCTACATCAGCACGCGACGGTCACGGCCGATCAGGCGATCGCGGCTCACCGGCGGGGCGCGACTCGCGCACGTTCGCAAGCGGCCCTGGCCGGCGGACACGTCGTTCCAGGTAGGCGGTCGTGAGAAATCCGGGTGCGGAGACCTGGTGCGGCCGAGACCATGATCCGTATGGGCATTGCATCTTCTGCGAGATCGTCGCAGGGCGCGCCGAAGCCAGTGTCGTCTACGCCGATGACAGCGTGGTGGCCATCTTGGACCGCGCCCCGGCCACGGCCGGCCATGTACTGGTGATCCCGCGCGTGCACGTAGCGGGGCTGGCGGACGCCGATGACGCGGTCGGCGCGGCGATCTGGCGGGCGGCACGGCGTGTGTCGGTCGCGTTGCGGGCGTCGGGGCTCCGCTGTGACGGAGTGTGGCTGTCACTGGCCGACGGGGAAGCCGCCGGACAGGAGGTCTTCCATCTCCACCTGCACGTGGTGCCGCGTTATCCGGGGGACGGCGTTGTGGTCACCGCTGACTGGAAGGAGCGCTCGCGTGAGCTTCTCGACCAAGACGCGGCGCTGATCCGGGAGACGCTCGCCTGATTGCGATCCGGGGGCGCTCGCCTGATTGCGGAGACCGACGGTAATCGCGGAGACCGACGGTAATCGCGGAGACCGACGGTAATCGCGGAGGCGGACGGTAATCGCGGAGACCGACGGCCACCCCTCTGGCGGCGAGGAAGAGCAGCCGCGGCCGTTCTCGCACATGCCAAGTGACGGAAACGCGATCACCCGACGGCCGCCCGCGTCGGTGACGCCTGCGATCATGCCAGCACTCACACGATCCAAGGAGCGGTGATGACAGAGCCCTGCGAGGAGTTCCAATGGCTCTCAGGTCGCGGACCGTTGGATGACATCTTCTGCGTGTCCTTCGTCAAGGGCCTCTCGCCTCGCGAGGCGCTCATCCGCCTCGGCGTGGACGAGAACACCTTCGAAGAGATGACCTTCGACGAGCTCGATGAGCTCGTGAACGAGGAAGTGCTGAGCTCGGACGGCGACGGCCCCGGTTACGTCGGCGCCGTGCAGCTCGACGGCTGGGCCGTGCTCGTCGAGCTCTGGGGCTGGCGGGTTGCCGTCGACGACGGCGTGCTGGGCCGCGTCTCGAACGGCACCGAAGTCGTGTCGATCAACCGGCACGACTACGCCTCGGACCTCTTCGTCTATGCGGCCGACCGTGATGTGATGCTGCGCTTTGAGCCCTTGGCACCCCAATACCGGGATGGCGCTGACTCCGAGCGGTGGGAGGCCGCGATGGACGAGGTCGGCCTGGGGCGCCGCACTCATGACGAGCCGATGCCCGGTCGTCCCATCGCCGGCGCGTTCGCCCTGGCGAAGAAGATCACTGGAGTCACCTTCTCCAAGGACGTGCTCACCAAGAAATTCCTGGTCGCGATGGCCGACAAAGAATGATCACCCCTGGTCCATGCGGTCCACCGCCGCAAGAGCAGCCCTCAGGACAGCGGCCTGAGGTGACCTGCGCCCGGTGAGCAGGCTCGCGACCTCGAGGATTTCCTCGGTCGCGTGCCGGTTCAGCTCGACGGCCGTCGGCCACGATGGGAATGCTCACCGTGGTGGAACAGGGCGCCCTGGAGGGGTCACGGGGCGTTTCTGAGCCGTCGACAACCAGTCGATCTTGAATTGATAGTAGGGACACGTCAACGTCCTGCGTCAGCTCGTCCGTGCCGGCAAGGGGCTGCACCACGGATCGGTGAAGACCAGGGCGGTTGTCACCCAACTGGTCACCCGCTCATCGCCTTCTGACCTACCGCCGAGGCTTCTTGAAAGGTAACCGCTCTGTCAGAGGTGACTGCCACGATGGCCCGCAACTGATCAAGGGAGTCACGATGTCGGACATCCGTAGAAACTTCGGCTGGCTCTCCAGCCTTGGCCCGTTGGGCCGGATCTATGGCGTGTCCTTCGTCCGAAGCCTCTCTCCTCAGGAGGTGCTTACTCGATTGGGCGTGGACACCGACACGATCGAGGAGATGACCTTCGAAGAACTGGACGAGTACGCAGACGAGCGCTTGGAGGAATCCGACGGCGGCGACGCGGGTTATGTCGGAGCCGTAAGAGTGGACGGCTGGACCGTGCTGATCGAGCCCTCCGGGTGGAGAATCGCCGCCGGATCCGGGGTGCTGAGCCGCGTTTCGCATGGAACCGAAGTTGTCTCAGTCAACCGGCACGACTACGCCTCGGACGACTTCATCCATGCGATCGACGGCAATGTGATCACGCGCTTCGAGCCCTTGGTGCCGCATCTCCGCTCAGGCAGTGATCCCGATCGGTGGGCGGACCAGATGCGTGTCGTCGGGCTCGGCCGACGTACGTTCGAGGACCCCGTACCCGAGGATCACATCGCAGGCGCGTTCGCCCTGGCGGGCATCATCACTGGCATCAGCTTCTCCAGGGACGTGCTGGACATGACGTTTCTGGGTGCCGCGATCGACAGTGATTGACCATGATTGCGTGAACGGCTCTGCCCCAAAGCTGGCGTAGGTGTCGAAAAGCACTTCCTCTCGCGTACGGCGCAGGTGGCGGACCACTGCGCCGTAGGCGTTCACGCCGTACACGTGCGTATTGGCGATCATGTGGTCGTCACCGGTGAGCAGGGAGTTGTAGAGCGTGGTGGCGTGCACGCGCAGCTCGACGCCGGACGACGTCGCCAACGGCCGGTAGTGCAGGAGGTCGGCGGCGTAGACCAGGGCGCCGCTGGGCCCGACAGCTCGGCCCGGGGGTGCTGGAAGGGGCCGAAGCAATGAACTTGATCTTTTCCGGTGAGGTCAAAGGGCTTGGTCACTCACGTAGGGGGCGTCTCATCTGGTGGGTCGGTGGTAACAAATCAGCGCAGTGGTGAGGCTGACGAATCCCCTGACGAGGCCACTGGTCACCTGACGGTGCCGCTGGCCGCTTCAACGCCTAGACTCACCACCCATGATCCACCTAGACGAGCAGGGGCGCCCGGAACCTCCCCTCGAAGCCGATGAGACCACCACTCTCCTGGGCTTTTTGGAGTTCCAGCGCGCGACCCTGGCGTGGAAGTGCGCGGGACTAGACGAAACCGGTCTGAAAGCCACCGTCGGCGCCTCGTCGATGACCCTGGGTGGGCTACTCAAGCACCTGGCCTACGTCGAGGACGACTGGTTTTCTCGATGGCTGCACGGGAAAGACCGACAACCCCCGTGGGACACGGTGAACTGGCAGGCCGACCCCGATTGGGATTGGCACTCGGCCGCCGAGGACTCCCCTGAGCAGTTGCATGCGCTCTGGCAGAATGCCGTGACCCGCTCCCGATCCCTGGTTGCGGAGGCGCTGGCCGACGGCGGCCTGGAGCGTCGAGCCCGGCGCACCTGGCCCGACGGCCGGGCACCGAGTCTGCGATGGATCCTGTGCCACATGATCGAGGAGTACGCCCGGCACAACGGCCATGCCGACCTCCTGCGGGAGGCGATAGACGGGCTCACCGGAGAATAACCGCCGCGCGGGCGATCACATCGTCACGAGCCCCGGCATCGCCTGGCAGGGTGGCCGCTCATCCCGCAACCCGGCACGGACCGGAGCTCCGGAGCCGGCTCACGTGGTGAGGCGGCGGTAGCAAACGAGCGCTGCGGCGATCACAACGAAGGAGCCGAAGTGGTCGGCTCGGCGCTCGTAGCGGCGGTGGAGGCGGCGGCAGCCGGCCAGGAGACCGTCCGCTCGGCCACCCAGCGGTGACGCCCCAACCGCCGACTGGATCCGATGCCCCGGCGGGCGATGTGCGAGATGATGTCCCGCTTGCACAGGAATGCCTGCAGGTGCGGGTAGTCATACCCCTTGTCGCCGTGGAGCCTGCCCGGCCGCCGGCGGCGCGGCCCGCGGCGGGAGCGGATCGGTGGGATGCCCTGCACCAGCGGCTCCAGCGCCCGGCTGTCATGGGTATTGGCCGCACTGACCTCGACAGAGATGGGCAGACCGGTTCGCTCGGTGATGGGGTGGATCTTCGACCCTTTCTTACCGTGGTCAACAGGATTCGGACCCGTCAGGTCCCCCCTTCGACCGCCCGCAGGCTGACCGGGGCGATCGCGCAGCGCGACCAGTCCAGCTCGCCACGCGGGCCCAGCTCATCCAGCAGGATCCGGTACAGCTTGGCCCACACCCGGGTGGCGTTCCACTCGGCGGAGCGGCGGTGCGCCGTCTGTCAGACGGCTCCAAAGATCGGGGGCGGCTGCCGCCAGGTACACCCGGCGGTGGCCACGTACACGATCACCGCCGGGATCAGGCGGTCATCGGCGCCGCCCTCCACCCTGCGGCCGCGTCGGCGAGGGCGGCACCACACGCTGGAACAGCTCCCGCAACTCATCAGGAACCAGCCGATCCACAAACGTCGTCACGACCGACCCAACGATCAACCGCCAAACAGGACACGGTCTCAGTCACCCGTAAGATCAAAAAGGCCATTTCCCGGCCTGGGAAATGGCCTCTGAACTGGGTGGGGCTACCAGGACTTGAACCTGGGACCTCATCCTTGCCAGGACCGTTCACCGCGAGATCGCGGGGCATCGGCCTGGCTTGCGACGGTGGCCGAGGGACGTAGTCGTGAGCGGCTGTGTGGGGCTGTTGCAGTACGCCTTGCAGTACCCCCTTGTGCCCGTGTTCTGGTCCTCCCCCGTCCTCATGGCTGTCGGCCCGGGGCGGGGCCGCCGTGCCAAGGGTCGACGAAGTCGATCGTGTGTCAACGGCGCTCGAAATCCGGCCCCCCCGGCCACGCGTCGTCTAGGGGTCAGTTTTCACGTGTCGTCGACAGGCGGACCGGTGACGGATCGGCGAAGCTCGGAGCCTACTCCGCCGGAGTCCTGCGGAGCTCGCGATGAACGTTTCAACCGAAGGTTTCCGACGAACGGGCCCCGCCGCCTCATTGAGGAGCAGGCCAAATCCCCATCCCAGAGGGGAACCGACACACCGCACCGGCCACCCGTGGACACGCTCCCATACCCCAAGAGAGCGCTTTTTCCTATCCTTGCCCAATGGAACTAGCGGAGATCCGCACCTACCCCATCAAGTCCACCAAAGGCATCCTCCGCCCATCCGCCCAAGTCCTCCCCTGGGGTCTGGAAGGCGACCGCCGCTGGGCCGTGGTGGACCCGCTGGGAGAAGTGATCTGGGTAGGCGAACACCCCCAGCTCCTCTCGGTTGCGGCCGTCGAAACCCCCGAAGGCGGCCTCCGCCTGTCAGCGAGAGGCATGGGCAAGCTCAAGGTCCCCCCGGCCACCGGCGACACGATCCCCGGGGGTTTCTCCAACTTCGACCGAGCCGTCCTCGCCCACGCCGACGCCCACGAATGGTTCACCCGCCTGCTCGGCAAGCCCGCCCGCCTGATCTGGCTGGACGACCCGCGACGCCGCGCCATAACCGGGGAACACGGCGACCTCCCCGGAGAGATCGTCAGCTTCGCCTGGGACGCCGCTCTCCACCTGGTCTCCCGGAGTTCGCTGAGACGCCTCGACGACTGGATCGCCGAAGGCGCCATGGAACGTCAGGAGCTCCCCCCGGACCCCCTCGACGTCGCCCGTTTCCGGCCCAACGCCGTCATCGACGGCGCGGAGCCGTTCGCGGAGGACGCCTGGACGTCGGTCCGCATCGGGGAGATCGACTTCCGCGTCTCGGAGCTGTGCGACCGCTGCGCCGCCACCATCTGGGACCCGGCCACGCAGGAACGCGGCAAGGAACCCCTGAGAACCCTGGCCAAGCACCGCCGCTGGGACGGCAACACTTGGTTCGGCGTCCGCCTGGTGCCCAAGAACCTCGGCGAGCTGAGAGTCGGCGACGAGGTCCGGCCGGGCTAGCCGGTCAGGCGCTTCAACGTCCGCTCCGCGGACCCCCTTGACCGTCAGGCGTCAGCCGAGCCCTTCGAGTCCGGCTTCCAGTCCTGGGCGAGGAGCCCGAGCAGCACCTCATCCAGGAACTCGCCCATCACCCAGGCCGAGGAGCGCAGCACGCCCTCGCGGACGAAGCCGTTGCGCTCGGCGGAGCGCAGCATCGCGGCATTGTCCGACAGCGTCTCGATCTGCAGCCGCTGCAGGCCGCGCACGACGAAACCGTAGTGGCATAGCACCGCGACCACGTCGGTGCCGTAGCCCATGCCGCGGGAGGGCGGCAGCAGCCCCAGCCCAATGTGCGCGGACCGATGGTGGTTGTCGATGCCCCACAGCGTCGCGGTACCGACCAGCGTGCCGCCGTCCAGCTCCACCACGGAGAACGGGACGAGACTCTGCTCCTTGTCGTCCACCACGAGCCGCGAGTCCTCCGAGCCAGGCGTGATCGGCCGCCACGGCCGGGCTTCGGCCCGCGAGGAGTTGACCACGTCGTCGTAGAGCCCGGCCCGCAGGATCGGGATGTCGTCCTCGTACCGGGCCCTGAGCCCGACTTTGCTGCCCCTTAGCAAGCTTCCTATCCGACTGGGCTGGCTGGCGGCAAATCAACGCTCATCGCGTCAGGACCTCTCGATGAACGGCCCCTGTACGGCCTGCGCCGGGGCGAAACCCTGGGACTCCGCTGGGTCGACGTGGACTTCGACGAAGGACACCTCGACATCCGGCGCCGGCTCGTCCGGGTCGGCAAGGAGCTGCACCACGGGCCGGTCAAGACCAGGGCCGGCAACCGGTCCTTGCCGCTCCTCGGCGTGGTCCGCCGAGCGCTGGAGATCCAGCGAGACGGACAGAAGATCCTCAAGGAGGAAGCGGGGAAGAACCGGGCGGACACCGGACTCGTCCTCACCACCAGGTCGGGCAAGCCCAGAGAGCCGCCAGAAGGCCCTCACGAAGGTGAACGGGCTGTTCGAGTGAGGCCGTTGCAGCAAAAAGCCCCGGAGCTTGATCGCTTCGGGGCGTTTGTCGAGGTGGGGCTACCAGGACTTGAACCTGGGACCTCTTCCTTATCAGGGAAGCGCTCTAACCGTCTGAGCTATAGCCCCTCGTTACGAGAGAGAACGGTATCGCATCCGCCTGCTGGAGGCGAATCCGTGCCGTTCGAACAGGGAAAAGCTTACCCTGTCCGGGCACCCACTCGCGCCATGTCCCCGGCCGGTGGGCCGGGGACATGGCGACAGGTGGTTACTCGGCCTCGCTGAAGGTGACCTCCACGCCGCCGACCAGGTCGGAGGCGATGTTGTAGATGACCGAACCGAGGGTGGACAGGGCCGTGATCAGCACCACGTTCACCGCGCCGATCAGGGCGGTGTAGCCGAGGATGCGGACCGGCTCGAACCAGGAGGCGACGTCCACGCCGCTGGTGGACTTGCCGTCGGCCGTCGTGAGCTGGTTCACCGTCTGGATGATGTTGTCGAACACCCCCAGGCCGGACAGCACCATGTAGAGCACCGCGACCGCGACGAACAGCACCACGAAGCAGACCAGGGAGACCACGAAGCTGAACTTCATGGCCGACCACGGCTCGATGCGGCGCAGCACCAGGTGGGCCTTGCGCGGCGCCCGTGGAGAGGTCTCGGCCGCCTTTTTGTCCCGCGTCTCCGGTGCGGGGGACGACAGGCCGCCTGGAGCCCAGGAGGAGCTGTCGTTCTCTGCCCGCGGGCGGATGCGCACGGTGGAGTCGCCGGGTTTGCCGTCCTCGATCGCCGTCACGTTCTGCCTGCCCTTGAGGTCGTCGGTTACCGAATTATCGGTCTCCGGCGTGGGCTTACCACCGTCAGCCGGTGACTCGACCACATTGGCGGCGTCCGCTTCGGTGGTCTTATCCATCTTCTCCGTCACCTGGTCGCGTGTCGATGAGGAGGCCGGACGTGGACCTGGTCTGGCCTGAGCGCACACAGGCTACTCCCCTTCCCCGTTTTGCTCGGTCTCCAACGCCTCGGCATTACGGGCGAGAGCCACGACGCTGTCCCCCTCTGCGAGATTCATCAGACGTACCCCCATGGTCTGGCGACCGGACTGCTTGATCTCCCCTGCGCTGGTCCGGATAACCCCGCCGGCGGACGTGATCGCGAAAACCTCGTCCTCCGGACTGACCATGGCAGCACCAACCAGCTTGCCACGAGCGCTGACGATCTTCGCAGTCAGGACACCCTTGCCTCCCCGTCCCTGGACAGGGTACTGATCGGCCGGGGTGCGCTTGGCATACCCGCCTTCGGTCGCGATCAACACATCGTCGCCGTCGGCGATGCGGTTCATCGCCAGCAGCTCGTCGCCGTCGAGGAAACGCATGCCGATCACACCGCTGGTCGCCCGGCCCATCGGGCGCAGGGCCTCGTCGGAGGCCGTGAAGCGGATGGACTGGGCGCCGCGGGAGACCAGGAGGAGGTCGTCCTCCTCGGACACCAACCGGGCAGCGATCACTTCGTCATCTTCTCGCAGGTTGATGGCGATCAGGCCACCCGAACGCGGCGAGTCGTATTCGGACAGACGCGTCTTCTTCACCAGACCGCTGCGGGTGGCGAGCACGAGGTAGGGGGCGACCTCGTAGTCGCGCAGGTCCAGCACCTCCATGACGACCTCGTCGGGCTGCATGGCCAGCAGGTTCGCCAGGTGCTGGCCGCGGGCGTCGCGGCCGGAGTCGGGCAGCTCGTAGGCCTTGACCCGGTAGACCCTGCCCTTGTTGGTGAAGAACAGCAGCCAGTGGTGGGTCGTCGTGACGAAGAAGTGGTCGACGATGTCGTCCTGCCGGAGCTGCGCGCCGCGCACGCCCTTGCCGCCGCGCTTCTGCGCCCGGTAGAGGTCGGTGTTGGTGCGCTTGGCGTAGCCGCCACGGGTGATCGTGACGACCATGTCCTCCTCGGCGAGGAGGTCTTCGATCGACATGTCGCCCTCGTAGGCGATGATCTCCGTCTTGCGCTCGTCGCCGTACTTCGAGGCGATCTCCGAGAGCTCGTCGAAGACGATGCTCCGCTGCCGCTCGGGCGAGGCGAGGATCTCCTGGTAGTCGATGATGTGCGCCATCAGCGCGTCGTACTCGTCGGTGATCTGCTGCCGCTCCAGGGCGGCCAGCTTGCGCAGCTGCATGTCGAGGATGGCCTGCGCCTGGATCTCGTCGATCTCCAGCAGCGCCATGAGGCCGCCCTGCGCGGCCGACGCCGACGGCGAGCGGCGGATGAGGGCGATGACCTCGTCCATCCGCTCGAGCGCCTTGAGCAGCGCGCGCAGGATGTGGGCCCGCTCCTCGGCCTTGCGCAGCAGGTAGCGCGTCCGGCGGACCACGACCTCGATCTGGTGGGCCACGTAGTGGCGGACGAACTGGTCCAGCCGCAGGGTCCGGGGCACGCCGTCGACCAGCGCCAGCATGTTGGCGCCGAAGGTGGTCTGGAGCTGGGTGTGCTTGTAGAGGTTGTTCAGCACGACCTTGGCGACCGCGTCGCGCTTGAGCACGATCACCAGGCGCTGGCCGACCCGGGAGGAGCTCTCGTCGCGGACGTCGGCGATGCCGGTGATCCGGCCCTCCTTCACCGACTCGGCGATCGACAGCGCGAGGTTGTCGGGGTTGACCTGGTAGGGCAGCTCGGTGACGACCAGGCACTGACGCCCCTTGGCGTCCTCCTCGACCTCCACGATCGCCCGCATCGTGATCGAGCCGCGGCCGGTCCGGTAGGCGTCGTCGATGCCGCGGCGGCCGACGATCAGCGCGCCGGTCGGGAAGTCGGGGCCCTTGACCCGGGCGATCAGCGCCTCAAGCAGCTCCTCGTCACCGGCCTCGGGGTTCTGCAGGGCCCACTTGATGCCTTCGGACACCTCGCGCAGGTTGTGCGGCGGGATGTTGGTGGCCATGCCGACCGCGATGCCCGCCGAGCCGTTGACCAGCAGGTTCGGGAACCGCGACGGCAGGACCAGCGGCTCCTGGGAACGCCCGTCGTAGTTGGGCTGGAAGTCGACGGTGTCCTTGTCGATGTCACGGATCATCTCCATGGCGATCGGCGCGAGCTTGCACTCGGTGTATCGCATGGCGGCCGGCATGTCGTTGCCCGGCGACCCGAAGTTGCCCTGGCCGTCGACCAGGGTGTAGCGCAGCGCCCAGGGCTGTGCCAGCCGTACGACGGTGCCGTAGATCGAGGAGTCGCCGTGCGGGTGGTAGGAGCCCATGACGTCGCCGACGACGCGGGAGCACTTGAAGTAGCCGCGGTCGGGGCGGTAGCCGCCGTCGTACATGGCGTAGAGCACGCGGCGGTGGACCGGCTTGAGTCCGTCGCGGACGTCGGGCAGCGCACGGGCCACGATGACGGACATCGCGTAGTCCATGTAGCTGCGCTGCATCTCCGACTGGATGTCGACCGGCTCGATGCGCTCTGCGGGCGGAGTGTTCACATCCGTCACGGGTGATGGATCCTTTTCAGAGTCGGAGGAGAGGCTGTACGGCTACCGCTACACATCGAGGAAACGGACGTCTCGCGCGTTTCTGATGATGAAGGAGCGGCGGGCCTCGACGTCCTCACCCATGAGAACGCTGAACAGCTCGTCGGCCTGTGCGGCGTCGTCGAGGGTGACCTGGCGCAGGACGCGGGTCTCCGGGTTCATCGTGGTCTCCCAGAGCTGGGAGGCGTTCATCTCGCCCAGACCCTTGAACCGCTGGATGCCGTCGTGCAGGCGCGGGTCGCGCTTGCCCCGGGCCATGCCGTCCGCGATGATCGCGTCGCGCTCCGGGTCGGAGTAGGCGTAGGAGGCGTCCTCGCCCCGGCGGTCCCACTTGATCTTGTAGAGCGGCGGCTGGGAGAGGTAGACGTGCCCGGCCTCGATCAGGGGCCGCATGAAGCGGAACAGCAGCGTCAGCAGCAGCGTGTTGATGTGCTGGCCGTCGACGTCGGCGTCGGCCATCAGGATGAGCTTGTGGTAGCGGAGCTTGGCGATGTCGAACTCGTCGTGGACGCCGGTGCCCATGGCGGTGATCAGCGCCTGGACCTCGGCGTTCTTCAGCACCTTGTCGATGCGGGCCTTCTCCACGTTCAGGATCTTGCCGCGGATGGGCAGGATCGCCTGGAACTTGGAGTCGCGGCCGCCCTTGGCGGAGCCGCCGGCCGAGTCACCCTCGACGATGAACAGCTCGCACTTCTCCGGATCGCTCCACTGGCAGTCGGCCAGCTTGCCGGGCAGCCCGGAACCGGACTCCAGCAGCGACTTGCGCCTGGTCAGGTCGCGGGCCTGGCGGGCGGCCATCCGGGCGCGCGCGGCCTGAAGGGACTTGTTGATGACGTCCTTGGCCTCGCCCGGGTTGCGCTCGAACCAGTCGCGCAGGTGGTCGTTGCAGGCCTTCTGGACGAACGACTTGGCCTCGGTGTTGCCCAGCTTGGTCTTGGTCTGGCCCTCGAACTGCGGGTCGGCCAGCTTCACCGAGATGATCGCGGTGAGGCCCTCGCGGATGTCCTCACCGGCGAGGTTGTCGTCCTTGCCCTCCTTGAGGAACTTCTGCTCGCGGGCGTAGCGGTTGACGATCGACGTCAGCGCCGCCCGGAACCCCTCCTCGTGGGTGCCGCCCTCGGCCGTGTTGATCGTGTTGGCGAAGGTGTAGACCGACTCGCTGTAGGAGTTGTTCCACTGCATGGCGATCTCGACCGAGATCCCCTCGCCGTTCTCCTCGAAGTCGATCACCGAGACGTGCGCCGGCTCCTTCTTGGAGTTGAGGTGCTTGACGAAGTCGGACAGGCCGCCCTCGTAGTGGTAGACCACCTCGACGGGCTCACCGTCGATGTGGTCGGGCCGCTCGTCCCGGATGGAGATCGTCAGGCCCTTGTTGAGGAAGGCCATCTCCTGGAAGCGGCGCGAGAGCGTCTCGAAGCTCCACGTCGTGGTCTCGAAGATGGTCTCGTCGGCCCAGAAGGTGATCGAGGTGCCGGTCTCGTCGGTCGGCTCGCCCTTCTCCAGGGGTGCCGTCGGCCGGGAGTCCGCGTAGGACTGCCGCCAGTAGTGACCGTCGGTGCGGATCTCCACCTCCAGCCTGGTGGACAGCGCGTTCACCACGGAGACGCCGACGCCGTGCAGACCGCCGGAGACCGCGTAGGACTTGCCGTCGAACTTGCCTCCCGCGTGCAGCACGGTCAGGACGACCTCGACCGCGGGACGCTTCTCGACGGGGTGCATGCCGACGGGAATGCCGCGGCCGTTGTCCACGACCCGCACGCCGTTGTCGGCGAGCAGGGTGACCTCGATCCGGTCGGCGTGCCCGGCCAGGGCCTCGTCGACGGAGTTGTCCACGACCTCGTAGACGAGGTGGTGGAGACCGCGTTCTCCGGTCGAGCCGATGTACATACCCGGGCGCTTACGGACCGCCTCGAGTCCTTCGAGAACGGTGATTGAGCTAGCGTCGTAGGACAAGTGCGGAATCCTCCTGCCGCGGACATGCGGCGGGAGAAACGAATCTCAGCCCCGCCGTGCCCGTCACCGTCGTGAATGCCCCGATGCGCTCACCCAGGGGAGTCGGCTTACGTGCCGGGGGTGACACGCAAACGGACGTGTCCGGAATTCGGTTTCATTCTAGCGGCTCAGAGCGCGTGATGTGGCATTGACGGGCTCCAGAACGCTCTGTCGCGCGTCGACCATCCACTCAAGCATCCCCCTACGCGGAGGGGGGTCATCGCGTCAGAGAGGCCGCTGATCCGTTTTCCGGGAAGTCGATCACCCGTAGGTGTCGCCCGGGCCGCGGCTGCCGGTGACCCGCAGACCACCGCTGGGACGCGGCCCGTTCTGCGGGCCGCGCACCTTCACCCGCTGCACCGTTCCGTCGCCGAGCTCCTCGTTCAGGCGTCTGACCAGGGTTCTTGCCAGCAGCCGCACCTGGGTCGCCCAGGCGGTGGAGTCGGCGACCACCACGACCTCGCCGTCGGCGAAGGTCTCCGGCCGGGTGTGCGCGGCCAGATCGGAGCCGACGATCTCGTGCCAGCGGCCGAACACCCCGCCCACGGCGACGGGCTGTTCCCAGCCGCGGTCGGCCAGCAGATCGGCGATCGCCCGGCCGAAAAGCTGGGGATCGCCGAAATCCCGGCGCGGGCCGGCCGCCCTGCGGCGGGGCTCCCGGCGGGGGAGCTGCCCCCTCCTGGCCGCGTCCGCCTTGGCCTGGGCCAGCTTCTCGCGGGCCAGCGCCGCGCCCTTGGCCGCCGCGCTCCTGGCCGACCCCGCCTCCGGCGTCCCGGGCCCGGGGACGGTCCGGCCGTCCGGCCCGGGCACGGCCCGGGGCTCCCCGGACGGTGCCGCGCCGGGCTCCGGCGGCCTCCCCTCGGCCGCGCTCCGGATCTCCCCAGATGCGCTCTTGGTCTCCCCGCCCCTGCTCCGGCCCTCTCCGGACGTGCTCCGGATCTCCCCGGACGGCGCCGGGCCGTGCTCCGGGGACCTGTCATCGGACACGCTGCACGCTCCCCTCGGTGACGGCGTATCGGGCCCCGACCAGCTCCGCGGGCACGTCGTCGGCGACCGCGGCGGTGATCAGCACCTGTTCGGCCGGGGCGACGATCTCGGCCAGCCGGCGGCGGCGCTGGTTGTCCAGCTCGGCGAAGACGTCGTCGAGGATCAGCACCGGATCACCGCCGTCGGCCCTGAGCAGGTCGTAGGCGGCCAGCCGGAGCGCCAGCGCGAACGACCACGACTCGCCGTGGCTGGCGTAACCGCGCGCGGGCAGCTCCCCCAGGCCGAGGAATAGGTCGTCGCGGTGCGGGCCGATGAGGGTGACGCCGCGTTCGATCTCGGAGTCGCGGACCTCCAGCAGGCCGGCTCGGAGCCGCTCCTCCAGGGTCGCGCGGTCGGCCCCTGCCTCGGTGGGGAGCGTGCCGCGATATTCCAGGCAGGCGGGGGCCGAGCCGGGCGCGAGGGCCGCGTAGGAGGCCGAGACCAGCGGCCGCAGCGCCTCGACCAGCTCCAGCCGGGCCGCGAGCAGCTCCGCGCCGTGCCTGGCCAGGTGGGCGTCCCAGACCTCCAGGGTGCTCAGGGGGTCTCCGGCGCCGGCCGCGGCGAACGCCGCGTCGTGCTCGGCCCGCCGCCCGCTCCGGCCGCCCCGCCGGGCCTGCGCCGCCGTGCGCAGCAGGGCGCCGCGCTGCTTGAGCACCCGGTCGTAGTCGGCGCGGACCCCCGCGAACCGGGGCGCCCTGGCCACCAGCAGGTCGTCGAGGTAGCGGCGCCGCTCGGAGGGGTCTCCCTTGACCATGGCCAGGTCCTCGGGGGCGAACAGGACCGTGCGCAGCAGCCCGACGACGTCGCGCGGGCGCGAGACCGGCGAGCGGTTCAGCCTGGCCCGGTTGGCCCGGCCCGGGTTGATCTCCAGCTCGATCAGCGCCCGCCGGTCCTCCCGCACGATCACGGACCGGATGATCGCCCGCGCCGCCCCCTGCCGCACCAGCGGCCCGTCGCCGGCGACCCGGTGGCTCGACTGCGTCGCCACGTATCCCAGCGCCTCGACCAGGTTGGTCTTGCCCTGCCCGTTGGGACCCACGAAGGCCGTGACCCCCGGCTCCAGGCCGAGGTCGACGGTGTCGTAGGACCGGAAGTCGGTCAGGGAGAGGTTGGCGACATGCACCCCAGGAAGATTAGTCGGACACGCCCCCCGCCGGGGCCGCACGGGCCGGTGCGGCCCGTCCACCGGCGGGGTTACGGGCCCGAGCCCGTGGGAGGGCGCGGGCCGTGCGGGCGCCGGTCCGTCTCCCGGCCTCCGTCGGAGACCCGGTCTACTTCTCGGCCTCCACCGGAGGGACGACGTCGGCGCCCGGGGCGTCGGCGCCCTTGGCGGTCTCGCCCTCCTTGGAGGTGACGGCGTGCCCGCCGAACTGGTTGCGCAGGGCCGCGACGACCTTCATGGCCGGCGAGTCGTCCTGCCGGGAGGCGAAGCGGGCGTAGAGCGCCGCGGTGATGACCGGCAGCGGCACCGCGTGGTCCACGGCGGCCTGCACGGTCCACCGGCCCTCGCCGGAGTCCTGCGCGTAGCCCTTCAGCTCGGCCAGGGCCGGGTCCTCGTCGAGCGCGCGGACCAGCAGGTCCAGCAGCCACGAACGGATGACCGTGCCGTTGCGCCAGCTCTTGAAGGCGCCGGGGACGTCGGTCACGACGTCGGAGGCCTCCAGCAGCTCCCAGCCCTCGGCGAAGGCCTGCATCATGCCGTACTCGATGCCGTTGTGGACCATCTTCGCGAAGTGGCCGGCGCCGACCTCACCGGCGTGGACGAAGCCGCCCTCTTCGGGCGTGAGCGTGTCGAAGATCGGCATCAGCCGCTCGACGCTCTCCTTGGAGCCGCCGACCATCAGCGCGTAGCCGTTCTCCAGGCCCCAGATCCCGCCGCTGACCCCGCAGTCGATGAAGCCGATCCCCTTGGCGCCCAGCTCGGCGGCGTGCTTCTGGTCGTCCAGATAGTGCGAGTTGCCACCGTCGATGACGATGTCGCCGGACGACAGCAGGTCGCCGAGTTCCTCGACCGTCGCCTGCGTCGGCGCTCCGGCGGGCACCATGACCCACACCGTGCGCGGCGCCTGGAGGCGGTCCACCAGGTCCTTCAGGCTGGAGACGTCACTGACCGCGGGATCGCGGTCGTATCCGACGACGTCGTGACCGCCGCGGCGCAGCCGCTCGGCCATGTTGCCGCCCATCTTGCCCAGCCCGACCATGCCGATCTGCATACGAGCACCCCCTTCAGGGTTCCATCATCCACCTACACCCGGCGTGCCAGCGCAAGCCGTACCAGATCGGCGTTTCCATCAACGGGACCGCCCACAGGGCTGTGGAGAACGTCCTCGAGACCGATGCGCGTGGCCAGACCTAATTGCCCCGCTTCGTCGACAAGTATCCAGGCAGGTTCTCCCTCCCCGTGGAGCAGTCGCGGGCCGGGGACGGCGAGTTCGTCGAGACGGCCGAGCACGGCGTGCGCACGGGACACGGCGGTGTCCGCGGAGCCTCCGATGATCTCGACGAGCACCCGTACGCACTCCAGCCCGGTCTCGGCGAGCGCTTCGGCGTCGCCGGTGG
The DNA here is from genome assembly GCF_055586905.1 of Streptosporangium sp. NPDC048886. Taxonomy (NCBI): domain Bacteria; kingdom Bacillati; phylum Actinomycetota; class Actinomycetes; order Streptosporangiales; family Streptosporangiaceae; genus Streptosporangium; species Streptosporangium sp. NPDC048886. Next base: position 225,112 of record NZ_JBVJHH010000010.1, on the reverse strand, counting down.
ACCAGACCCCTGCCTCGACGCCCACGCCGAGCCGCCGAAGATCATGCCACAGGTCGGAGAAGCCGGGTTCGGAGAGGTTCACCGACGCGAAGTCCGGCCGGTCCTCCACGGGCAGCGCGGCCCAGCCCCGTACGGCCTCGCGCCGCGCCTCCACGTCCCCGCCGGTCATCCACAGCCCTGTGCTCACCCCGACGGGGAGCCCGGGGCACGCCCGCCGCACCGCGCGGACGGCCGCACCGATGTGGACGGCGCTGAGCGACTCGCTGCCCGCCTCGTCGCGCGGATGCATGTGCACGGCCGCCGCACCCGCCTCACGGGCCTCACGGGCCGCCTCAGCGAGCTCCAGGGGCGTCAGGGGGAGGGCCGGGTGCGTCCCCGGCTCCCTGTTGCCGTTGAGACACGCCTTGATCATGGCCACGCCCATTCACGCCTCCCCGATCCGCTCCGCCCGCGGACGGACTCCGGGGACGCTCCGGGACAAGTATTCAGCTGGACAGGCGGATGGGCATGATGAGGTAGCGGTAGTCGGGGACGCCCCCGTCGTCCACAGGCTTGCCGCCGGTGAGGATGGCGGGCTTGGTGGAGGTCGTCATCTGCAGGCGGGCGACGTCGGAGTCGATCGCGCCCAGGCCCTCCAGCAGGAACTGGTGGTTGAAGGCGATGTTGATGTCGTCGCCCTCGAAGTCCACCGGGAGCACCTCGACGGCCTGGGCCTCGTCGCCGCTGCCCGCCTCCAGGACGACCTCGTCGCCGCGGAAGGCCAGCCGGACCGGGGTGTTGCGCTCGGCGACCAGGGCCACGCGCTTGACGGCCTCGACGAACGCGCTGGTGGACAGGTCCGCCCGCGCGGAGAACTCGGTCGGCAGCAGCGAACGGTATTTGGGGAACTCCGGGTCGAGCAGCCGGGTGGTGGTGCGGCGGCCGGCGCTGGAGAAGCCGATCATGCCTTCGCCGGTGCCGCCGACGGAGCTCATCGCGATCTCGACCTCGGCGCCGGTGCTCCCCAGGGCCTTGGCGGCGTCGGCGAGGGTCTTGCCCGGGATCATGGCGATCGCCGAGAAGTCGGGCTGGCCCGGCTGCCACTTCAGCTCCCGCACGGCGAGGCGGTAGCGGTCGGTGGCGGCGAGGGTGACGGTGTCGCCCTCGATCTCCATGCGCACGCCGGTCAGCATCGGCAGGGTGTCGTCCTTGCCCGCCGCCACCGCGACCTGGCCGACCGCCGAGGCGAACACGTCGCTGCCCACCCGCCCGGCGGCCGGGGGCATCGTCGGCAGGGAGGGGTAGTCCTCCACAGGCATGGTGAGAAGTGTGAACCGGGCGCTGCCGCAGGTGACGACCGCCTTGGCGCCCTCCACGACGAAGTCCACAGGCTGTGCGGGCAGCGCACGGGTGATCTCGGCGAGGAGCTTGCCCGAGACGAGCACCACGCCCGCCTCGCCGCTCTGCGGTTCGAGGGTCACCTCGGCGGAGACCTCGTAGTCGAAGCCGGAGAGCTTGAGCTGCCCCGTCTCCGTGACCTCCAGGCGCATGCCGGCCAGCACCGGCACGGAGGGACGCGCCGGAAGGCTGCGTGCCGTCCATGCGACCGCCTCAGCGAGTACGTCTCGCTCGATCCGGAACATCACGTGGATCTGCCTCCTGTGTGTCGAGCGCTCTTCGCTCGATGCCTTGGGTTCGAGTGTTCACTGTCCCGCACATGCGCTCCCCGGAACCCCTCTATGGGTCTTGAGTTTCTAGTTAGAGATACAAGGGGTCATCGCATTAGGGGCTGTGGAAACTGTGGAAGACCGCTGTTTCCGCAGGTCAACTATAGTTTTTTCATCCACTGGGGGTGTGGGTGACGGGTGTGGAGAACTCGCGGGGCTGGGGAGAACCGAGCTGTACACACAGGCCATCCCCAGATCTTGGTGTCTTCGTCCACCGGTTATCCACGAGGTTTCCCCAGGTTCTCCACGGGGTAGGAAGGCGTTTTGTCCCTGGGGAAAACTCTCTTCACAGGGCGTCCCCAGGTTCTCCCCAAGTTGTCCACGAGTTGTCCCCAGGTTCTCCCCAGAGTTGTCCCCAGGCCGTGTGGGCACCCGGAACCCCCCGATCCAGCGTTGATCATGGTCGGCGGCGCCGATCGACCCCGTCGGCCGGCCCCGTACCACTGATCCACAAGGTTTTCCACAGCCTGTGCATCACGCCGGGGCGAATCTCATCCATTGCGCGACTGCTGCTTGATCCGCGTGGTGAGTTCGTTGACCTGGTTGTAGATGGATCGACGCTCCGCCATGAGCGAGCGGATCTTCCGGTCGGCGTGCATGACCGTGGTGTGGTCGCGTCCGCCGAACTGCTGACCGATCTTCGGCAGCGACATGTCGGTGAGCTCCCGGCACAGATACATGGCGATCTGCCGGGCGGTGACCAGGACGCGTGAGCGCGACCCGCCGCACAGGTCGTCGATCGACAGGCCGAAGTAGGCGGCGGTGGAGGCCATGATCGTGGCGACCGTTATCTCGGAGCCGGCGTCCTCGGTGATCAGGTCCTTGAGCACGACCTCGGTGAGCTGCAGGTCCACCGACTGCCGGTTGAGGCTGGCGAACGCGGTGACCCTGATCAGGGCCCCCTCCAGCTCGCGGATGTTGGTGGAGATGCGGCTGGCGATGTATTCCAGCACCTCGGGCGGGGCGGCCAGGCCCTCCTGGATCGCCTTCTTGCGCAGGATCGCGATGCGGGTCTCCAGCTCCGGCGGCTGGACGTCGGTGATCAGGCCCCACTCGAACCGGTTGCGGAGCCGGTCTTCCAGGGTGACGAGCTGCTTGGGCGCCCGGTCGCTGGAGATGACGATCTGCTTGTTGGCGTTGTGCAGGGTGTTGAAGGTGTGGAAGAACTCCTCCTGGGTCTGCTCCTTGCCCTCCAGGAACTGGATGTCGTCCACGAGCAGGATGTCCACGGCCCGGTAGCGGCTGCGGAAGCCGTCGGCCTTGTGGTCGCGGATGGAGTTGATGAAGTCGTTGGTGAACTCCTCCGAGCTGACGTATCTCACCCGCGCGCCGTCGTAGAGGCTCTGCGCGTAGTGGCCGATCGCGTGCAGCAGGTGGGTTTTCCCCAGGCCCGAGTCGCCGTAGATGAACAGCGGGTTGTACGCCTTGGCCGGCGCCTCGGCCACCGCGACCGCGGCCGCGTGGGCGAAGCGGTTGCTGGAGCCGATGACGAAGGTCTCGAAGGTGTATTTCGGGTTCAGCCGGGCGGGTTCGCCCTGGGTGCGGCCGCCGCGGCCGTCCCATCTGTTGGGTACCGGGCCGGCCGCCGGCTGCGCGGGACGCTCGAAGGTGTCGGGCTCCGGGCGCGAGGCGGGAGGGGGCTGCGGGGTGTATCCGCCGCGGCCGTATCCGCCGCCCTGCTCGGCCGGCGGCGGGGCCGGGGAGGGCTCCGCCGGGAGGTACGGCTGCGCCGGCTCCTCCATGTGCTGGTAGGAGTAGGAGAACGGCTGAGCCTGTGGTTGGTGCTGTGGATATTCGGTGGACGGCGGAGCGGCGGGCCCGGCGGCCGGATAGGGGTGCTGGGGCCCGGATCCGCCGTGGTGCTGGGCGTTCACCGGCTGTGCATAACCCTGCTGTTGTCCACCGCCCTGTGGATAACTCTGCGGCGGCGCCTGTGGATAGGACTCCGGGCGGGAGGCGACGCCGGAGTCGGAGCCCGTGGCGCTGGGGTCGACCATGACCGCCACCCGCATCGGGCGGCCGAACTCCTGGGAGAGCGCGTGGCTGATCAGGGGACGGAGCTTGTTTTCCAGGACATCTCTGGCGAAATCGGTGGGGGCGGCGAGCACCACGGTGTCGTTCATGAGACCGAAGGGCCGGGTCATGCTGAGCCAGACACGCTGCTGGGACGGGACGCTCTCGTTGAGGGAGTTCTCCAGAGCCCGTGCCCACACCGCGCCGAGGTCCATTCCATCCACTGCCCGGCTCACCTCCTCCGACGCGGCCCCCGCTGAGCTCACCGCGATCTGTTTATCCACACCGATGAACCGCCGGGCGCATCGGATTCCCCCGTTGTCCACATGTCGGCTTGCCCGTGGCCCTGCGGGGTCGCTGTCCGTAATCCACATCGAATCCACACGGTGTGCACAGCCCCCCACTTGCCGCCTGACGCATTCCGGCAGCGGAGAGTGGGTCTGGAAGGGCCGACAGTAGCCCTGTCCACAGCCGTGTTCAAGACGTTGTCCACAGCCTAGTGGCACCACGAGGGAGGCTGAGTGCACATCCTGTGGACGGCGGGGCGTCGGTGGATAAAGGGGCTGTGGATCCGTGGATAACCTAGCTCCACGTGCTTTCCGGTTTGACCTGGGACACGCGTTCCCCGTAACGTACGACGGTCGGCTTACCACGCGACGGCTATTTCGCATGCCCCGCTTACCGTAAGCCAGCCACTGCCGAGCGTCCCCATGTGCTGGGGGCGCGTTTTGAAGCCTGGAGCCCACTCGTGAGCAAGCGTACTTTCCAGCCGAACAACCGTCGTCGCGCGAAGACCCACGGCTTCCGGCTGCGGATGCGCACCCGCGCCGGCCGCGCCATCCTGGCCGCCCGCCGTCGCAAGGGCCGCGCCGAGCTCTCCGCCTGACGCATCCGTTGTGCCCGGTCCGCCGGGCCAAGGCAGCAGCGTCCCGTCGCCCGCCGGCCGTGATGTCGGCGGGCGATAGCCGTACCTGCCCAGGGTCAACCAAGGTTCTCGCGTGTTGCCGTCCGGGTCCCGCATGCGCCGGGGCGATGAGTTCGCAGACGCGGTCAGAAAGGGAAGCCGTGCAGGCCGTCCCGCCCTGGTCGCGCACTTGAGCGTGCGCGCGGACGGCGACGAGCCACCCCTGGTGGGATTCGTGGTGAGCCGCGCCGTGGGAGGCGCGGTCGTCCGCAACAGAGTCAAACGTCAGCTGAGACACCTCGTCCGGGACCGTCTTCACCGTCTCCCGAGAGGTAGCCTGCTGGTTGTACGCGCCAATCCACCGGCCGCGTCCGCGCGAAGCGAGCGCCTTGCCGCCGAACTCGACGTCGCGCTGGATCGTTTACTCAGGCGGCGAGAGCCTTCCAAGGCTCACATGGATGGGCGATGATGACGGCGCAGCAGACCGCCGGAGTTTCTCCGGCAGCCAGGATCCTGATGGTTCCTATCCGGTTCTACCGGACATTCGTGAGCCCTCTGCTGGGTCCCCGTTGCCGCTTCCACCCTTCGTGCAGCGCTTACGGTCTTGAGGCGATGGCCGTCCACGGTGCGTTGCGCGGCACATGGTTGACGATCCGCAGAATCGGGCGTTGCCACCCATTCCATCCCGGAGGTTTTGACCCGGTGCCCCCACGCCCGGTCCGGTCCGACGAAACGCAAGGGAGCTAGCTCGGTGGAGCTGTCCTGGCTGAACTGGCTTTACACAGCCGTCGCCCAAGTCATCACCTGGATTCACCAGGGTTATAGCAGCTTCCTCGCCCCTGACAGCGGGCTGACCTGGGCGCTGACCATCATCACCCTGACCGTGCTGATGCGGCTGCTGATCTTCCCCCTCTTCCTCAAGCAGATGCGCTCGTCGAAGAAGATGCAGGAACTGGCACCGAAGGTCCAGGAGATCCGCAAGCGTTACAAGAACGACAAGCAGCGCATGAACCAGGAGGTCATGGCGCTGTACCAGGGGCAGGGGGCCAACCCGCTCGGCGGCTGTCTGCCGATCGTGGCCCAGTTCCCGATCTTCATCTCGATGTTCACCGTGCTGCAGGCGATGGCCAACGGCCAGCTCAAGTTCGGCATGACGCAGCATCTCGTCGACAGCGCCCGCGCGGCGCACATCTTCGGCGCGCCCCTGCCGGCGACGTTCTGGACCGACTCGGCCGACATCATCAAGCTGGGCGCCGACCCGATCGCCACCAAGGTCGTTCTCGCGATCTTCGTGGCGATCAGCTCGCTGACCACGTTCCTCACCGTCCGGCAGAGCGTGGGCCGCTCGATGGCGCAGATGCCGGACAACCCGATGGCGCAGCAGCAGAAGATCCTGATGTACATCTCGCCGCTGTTCGCGATCTTCTCGCTGAACTTCCCCCTCGGTCTGATCCTCTACTGGGTCACCACCAACCTCTGGACCCTCGGGCAGCAGCACTGGTTCTACAGCCGCAACCCCTCCCCGGTGGTCGACGCCAAGGGCAACATGGTGACCCCCGAGCCCAAGCCGAGCCTGCTGAGCAAGGTCAAGAAGGCCGCTCCCGAGCCCGAGGCGCCGCCCGCGCCGCCGGAGCCCAAGCCGACCCGCCAGCAGCCGACCCGCCAGCCGCGCAGCAAGCGGACCGGTAGCAAGAAGTCCTGACGACAACCTGACAGCACGAAGGAGTGGCCGGACGTGACCGAGGCCGAGGCCGAAAAGGAGACCGTGAAGGCGGCTCCTGATCTCGCTGCGCTGGAGCAGGAAGGCGAGATCGCGGCGGACTACGTCGAGGGTCTGCTCGACATCGCCGACATCGACGGTGACATCGACATGGACGTCGAGGGCGATCGCGCCGTGGTGTCGGTCGTGGACATCAAGGGCGGCGACCTCGTGGGTCCCAACGGCGAGGTGCTGGAGGCGATCCAGGAGCTGACCCGGCTCGCCGTCCACCGCCAGACCGGAGAGCGCTCGCGGCTCATGCTCGACATCGGCGGCTACCGTGACCGCCGCCGGACGGAGCTGCGCGAGCTCGGCAGCAAAGTCGCCGCGGACGTCAAGCGCAACGGCGAGCCGAAGGCGCTGCAGCCGATGACCCCGTTCGAGCGCAAGATCGTGCACGACGCGGTCGCGGCGGCGGGGCTGCGGAGCGAGTCCGAGGGCGAGGAGCCCCGGCGTTTCGTGGTGGTCCTGCCCGCATAACGCAGACAGGCACAGACACTGGCCGCCGTCCCCGGTCCCCCGGGGGCGGCGGCCTTTTTCGCGGCCCGCCTTTGTGCGCCCGTATGGGACGGGCCGTTAGCCTTAGAAAATCCTGACCCAGACAGTCCCGAGGAAGAGTGAGCGTCGAGTGAGCGAGCAGATCCCCGAGCCGCCCGAGGTTGCGCGCGAGGTGTTCACCGGCGACGCCTGGTCCAGAGCGGAGGCGTTCGCGGCGTTGCTGGCCGGACCCGGGGTGGTGCGCGGGCTGCTCGGGCCCCGCGAGGTGCCCCGTATCTGGGACCGCCACCTGCTCAACTGCGCGGTGGTCGCCGAGGCCGTCCCCGCCGACGTGCGGCTGGTCGACATCGGCTCGGGCGCCGGCCTGCCCGGCCTGGTCCTGGCGATCGTACGGCCGGACATCAGGGTCACGCTCCTGGAGCCGCTCCTGCGCCGGACGGTGTTCCTGGAGGAATGTGTGGAGGCGCTGAAGCTCGACAACGTCGAGGTGCTGCGCGGCCGGGCTGAGGAGTTCGTGGGCAAACGCGAGTTCGACGTGGCCTGCGCGCGCGCCGTGGCGCCGCTCGACCGGCTGCTGAAGTGGTCGCTGCCGCTGTTGCGCGAAGGAGGCGAGCTTCTCGCGATGAAGGGAGAGCGGGCAGCGGAGGAGCTGGCGGACGCCGAGGGGCAATTGCGGTCCAGTGGGGTGCAGACCGCCGAGCTTGTATCGGTCGGGCACGGTAAGGTCGAGCCGCCTGCAACTCTCATCCGAGTGGTCGCCGGTCGGACCCCCGAAGGAGCGCGGCAGGCCTCTCGCCGGAAGGATCGTGAATCGCGATCGAAGCGGGCACGACGCCAGTAGACAGACCGAGTAAGCGAGTACGAGGCCAGTGAATGACCGTGTGAATGCGATCGTCAGCGCGGCGGGCGGTCTCGGCTGGCCGGAGAACCCTGTCACCCCGCCCCATCGACGCTCCTCTGGCCTGGGATGGCCGGCACCGGCTCCCGCCCCCGTAGCCAGCTCGGTTGAAAGGACGACGACCGTGACCCAGACCCCCCTTAATCCCGGCGACTCGCCGCTGGTACGAGAGGCACTCAGCTCAGTGGTTTCACGTGAAACATCGGCCCAGACGACCGCGGCGGCTCCTGGAGGCTCCATGGGGACCCGGGGAGAAGGCTGGCCCCGCCCTCCCAAGACGCGCATCTTCACCGTCGCCAACCAGAAGGGCGGTGTGGGCAAGACCACGACCTCGGTGAACCTGGCGGCCGCGCTGTCCATGCACGGTCAGCGGGTGCTCGTGGTCGACCTCGACCCGCAGGGCAACGCCTCCACGGCGCTGTCCATCGAGCACCGTGGCGACGTGCCCGACATGTACAAGGTCCTGGTGGAGGACATGTCCCTGGCGGAGGTCGTCAAGGAGGTCCCGGAGATGCCCGGGCTCTACTGCGCCCCCGCCACGATCGACCTGGCCGGCGCCGAGATCGAGCTGGTCTCCATGGTGGCCCGGGAGGCCCGCCTCCAGCGCGCGCTGGCCGCGTACAAGGAGATCGAGCTCGACTACGTCTTCATCGACTGCCCGCCGTCGCTCGGCCTGCTGACCGTCAACGCGTTGATGGCCGCAAACGAGCTGCTGGTCCCCATCCAGTGCGAGTACTACGCGCTGGAAGGCCTCGGCCAGCTGCTCCGGAACGTGGACCTCGTCCGCGCCCATCTGAACCCCGCGCTTGATCTGTCCACCATCCTGCTGACGATGTACGACGGGCGGACCCGGCTCGCCTCCCAGGTCGCCGAGGAGGTCCGCTCCCATTTCGGTGACACCGTGCTGAACACGCTGATCCCCCGGAGCGTCCGGGTCTCCGAGGCCCCGAGCTACGGCCAGTCGGTCATGACCTACGACCCGGGCTCCAGCGGTGCGATGGCCTACATGGACGCCGCTCGCGAGATGGCACATCGTGGCGCGGCCGTGTGAACGTTGACAGACTTACGGCTGTCGTCGTCGTGGGAACGCCGAAGGCGCAGATCTTGAGCCGTGGGAGGGGCAGTGAGTAAGCAGCCGAGAAGAGGGATGGGCGGCAAGGGTTTGGCGGCCCTCATTCCGACGGGCCCACCCCCGGCGCAGACCGTGGCGCCGTCGGCGACCGCGACGATGGTCGCGCCGGAGCCGGTCGCGCAGCGGCAGCCGGCCCCGGACCTCAGGCCGGTCGCGGGTGCCTACTTTCTTGAGATCCCGATCGAGGACATCGAGCCGAACCCCCGTCAGCCCCGGGAGATCTTCGACGATCAGGCACTGGAGGATCTGGCCACCTCGATCCGCGAGGTGGGTCTGCTCCAGCCCGTCGTGGTGCGCTCGGTGGACGGAGAGCGCTACGAGCTCATCATGGGGGAGCGCCGCTGGCGCGCCTCCAAGCTCGCCGGACTCAAGGAGATCCCGGCGATCGTGCGGAGTACCCAGGAGGACAAGCTCCTCCTGGACGCGCTCATCGAGAACCTCCAGCGCGAGCAGCTCAACCCCCTGGAGGAGGCGGCGGCCTACCGGCAGCTGATCGACGACTTCGACGCGACCCACGAGCAGCTCGCCGCCCGCATCGGCCGTTCCCGCTCCCACGTGACGAACACGCTCCGGCTGCTCAACCTTCCTCCCCGGGTCCAGCTCCGTCTGTCGGCCGGCACGATCACCGCCGGGCACGGCCGCGCTCTGCTGACTCTGGACGACCCCGCGGCGCAGGAGCGGCTCGCCGACCGGATCGTGGCCGAGCTGCTGTCGGTCCGCGCCGTCGAGGAGATCGTGGCGGTGGGGGATGCCAAGGCGGCCCCGGCGCCCACGCAGAAGACCCCAAGGGCGAAGCCGGCCGAGGAGCCCGCGCTCCGGCACCTGGCCGACCGTCTCTCCGACCGCTTCGAGACGCGGGTGAAGGTGGACTTCGGCCGCCGCAAGGGCCGGATCGTGGTGGAGTTCGCGACCATCGACGATCTGGAGCGCATCATCGGGACCATGGCCCCGGGCTCCATGCAGACAGCCGAGGAGTGACCCTTCCCTCCACGGACGAGATTTCGAGAGCGGGCTCCCTGTTTCACGTGAAACAGGGAGCCCGCTCTCTATCTGTCCGAGGGGATGCGGCACCGGTACGGCAGGCGGAGGGAGAGCTGTCCCCAAGGCATGGGTGCCTGGAAGGAGCCGGGGATGCCGGGTCCCGTTCCGTGGGTCAGCTGAGACGCCGTGTGCGTAGCACCGGCCTCTGCCGGCCGCGGACATCGTTCCGAAGCGCTCGGCAAGGGATCTTCAGCGAGCGCCGCCGAGGTGGGCCATGGCGACCCGCGCATTGCCGGCCGGCGGAGCGGTGGAGTCGAGTGTCAGGCGGTCCTCGTGCCACGCGTCGAAGTTCGCGCGTCGCGCCTCCACCGACGCCCAGGGCGGTTCGGTGAACCCGTCGATATCGCGCTGACGGGCCTCAAGCCGTCGTCGATGCAGGGCACGGTCGGGGCAGATCACTTCGATGTAGCGCAGCGCCACGCTCCGCCTGCGGGCCAGGGCGCGCCACTGCTCCCGTGCCTCCTCGGCGTCGTTCACCGCGTCGACGATGACTGGCTGCCCGAGTGCGAGAACGTCGGAGGCGAGCGCCTCCACCACGACGTAGGCCGCCAGCCCGGTCGGCTGGTCGCGGTCCACCCCTGCTCTCCACATCGCGGCCTCCACCGGGTCGACCGACAGCACCGGCGCTGGAAGCAGGCGCCCCAGCTCCTGAGCGATGGAACTCTTGCCGACGCCAGGCAGGCCGCTCATCACTATCAGCATGGCCGCAACCCTGTCACACGGCACCGACAAGGCTTGTCCGCGTCGAGGAAGACCTCTCGATGATCGCCGGCCCGCGACGGCGCCGCCCAACCGGTCGGCGTCTCCGACCTCATTGGGGAACAGATGGCCCTCTAATCGCATGTTGTGAGCAGGCGCCGACCTCAGAGCCTGAGTTGGCGAGGGCACTGGATGCCTATCCCCAGACCGGCCGGGGCTGGTGTCTGCTCATCGAGCGATCCGCCGCCGTTGTGATCGATGGATGCCGGGCTGATGAGCCTGACTTTTGGGAGGGTCGTCAAGACCTGACCCCAGACCGGCCCTCCCGGCGTTCTCCCGTCATGACCACGGCTTTTCGACGAGCGTGGTGTCCGTGGTTCGAGCCCGTCTACGGGATCGACCTCCTCAACGCGGCCGAGCCGGTGAGCTCTTGCGGCAGAAGGAGGCCCCGTGGATCGCTGGGGTCGCGAACGGCTGATCGGATGTCGGACCGGCGAGTCCTTCGATTAGCGGGCCGCGCGTCTCCGCTGCGGCTTTGAGCTGCACCGATGACCGGCTGCCTGTCCTGGGAGGAACATTGACGAAGCTGTTTTGCGGGATCGACTGGGCCGAACACCACCACGACATCGCCATCGTCGACGACACCGGCGTCCGGGTCGCCAAGGCCCGCATCAGCAACGACGCCGCCGGTCTGCGGGCGCTGCTGGAACTGCTGGCCGGCGCCGGCGACCACCCGGACGACCCGATCCCGGTCGCGATCGAAAAGCCGCACGGCCTGCTGGTGGCCTGCCTGCGCGCCACCGGACGGCAGGTGTTCGCCATCAACCCCTACGCGGTCTCGCGCTATCGAGACCGGCACGGGGTCGCGCGCAAGAAGTCCGACGAGCAGGACGCGTTGACCCTGGCCAATATCCTGCGCACCGACATGACCGCGCACCGCCCGCTGCCCGCCGACTCCGACCTGGCCCGGGCGATCACCGTGCTGGCCCGCGCCCAGCAGGACGCGGTCTGGGACCGCATCCAACTCGGCCAGCGGATCCGATCGCTGCTGCACGACTACTTCGCCGCCGCCCTGAAGGCGTTTGCGCACCTGCGCAACGGCGGCGTCACCAGGGCCGAGGCCCGGGTCATCCTCGCGCTGGCGCCCACTCCCGCCCGCGCCGCCGTCCTCACCCGCGGGCAACTGCGGGCCGCGCTCAAACGGGCCGGGCGGGTTCGCCACGTCGACCAGGACGTCGAACGACTTCACGCAGTCTTCCGCGCCGAGCACATGCGTCTACCTGATCTGGTCGAGCAGGCCATGGGTCACCAGCTCACCGCCCTGCTCGGCCAGCTCGAAGCGACCTGCACGGCTGAGCAGAACCTGGCCACCTGCGTGGAGGAGGCCTTCGCCCAGCACCCCGACGCCGAGATCATCACCAGCTTCCCCGGTGTCGGCCCGCTGGTCGGCGCCCGCCTCCTGGCTGAGATCGGTGACGACCGGACCCGCTTCGCCGACGCTCGCGGCCTGAAGGCGTATGCCGGCTCGGCACCGGTCACCCGAGCCAGCGGCAAGTCACGGCACATCATGACCCGCAAGGTCAAAAACGACCGCCTGGCCGCCGCCGGCTACATCTGGGCCTTCGCCGCGCTACGTCCCTCACCGGGAGCTCGGGCGCACTACGACCGTCGCAAAACAGCCGACGACGCGCACACCGCAGCTCTACGGCACCTGTTCAACCGCCTGATCGGCTGCCTCCACCACTGCCTCCAAAAGCGCCGAACCTACGATGAATCCGTCGCGTTTCCACCTCGTCTCACAGCCGTGGCTTGACACCACAACGTGCTCGGATGTCTGGGGACATGTCGCTCTGCCGTCCACCCACCCCGAGCACGGTGACCGCCGATGTGATCAGCGCCGTGCACTCAACGGTGGCGCCTGAAAGTCCGCGCCGGCACCGGCTGAAGCGACATCTCTGAGTGCTGCGGCCTCCGGTGGATACATCCCACCGTGGCCACTCCGCGAGGGGCCGCTGTTTCACGTGAAACAGCGGCATGGAGATCCTGAGTCACAGGGACCCGACCCCCAGCGAAGGGCTTCTGTTTCACGTGAAACAGAAGCCCGGGGAACGGCGCTTTCTGTTTCACGTGAAACCCTGCCCCGGGGGAGTGCGCCTCTGTTTCACGTGAAACACGCCATCCGAGAGGTAGCGTCTCTGTTTCACGTGAAACACGCCGCTCCTCGAGGCGGTGATCACACGCCGTTGCTCGCTCCGTGGACGGCGAGACGAATGTCGGAGACGAAGGTGTCGACGTGCTCGGCCGTGGTGTCGAAGGACGTCACCCACCGCACCACGTTCTCGTCGGCGTCCCAGACATGGAAGAGATAGCGCTGCTGGAGCTCGGCGATCGCCTTCTCCGGGAGGACCGGGAAGACGGAGTTGGACTGAACGGGGTAGCGGAGCGAGACGCCGGGAAGATCGGCGACGCCGTCGGAGAGGCGGTGGGCCATCGCGTTGGCGTGGGCCGCGTTCTCGCGCCAGAGACCGCCGGTGAGGAGCGCGGTCAGCTGGGCGGAGACATAGCGCATCTTGGAGGCGAGCTGCATGCCCTGCTTGCGCAGGAACAGTGCCGGGGCGTCCAGCTCGGGATTGAGGATGACGAGTGCCTCCGCGCCCATGGCGCCGTTCTTGGTGCCGCCGAAGCTGAACAGGTCCACCCCCGCGTCCGTGGTGAGCTCGTGCATCGAGCAGTCGAGCCAGGCCGCCGCGTTCGCCAGGCGAGCGCCGTCCACATGAAGGAAGAGACCGCGCGCGTGGGCGAACTCCGCGAGCTCGGCGATCTCGTCGGCGGTGTAGCAGGTGCCGCACTCGGTCGCCTGGGAGACGGAGATGACGCGGGGCTGGGAGCGTTGCACGTTGCCCAGTGCGGAGAGCTCGCCACGGATGCCGTCAACCGTTATCTTGCCGTTCTCCGTGGGGAGAGGGACCAGCTTGGCGCCGAGCAGGCGTTCGGCGGCACCGCACTCGCTGGTGTTGATGTGGGCGGTGGCGGGGCAGAGCACGGCGTCGTAGGACCGCAGGGTGAGGCCCAGTCCCACGACGTTGGCGCCGGTGCCGTTGAACATGGGGTAGACGGTCGCCCCGGCGCCGAACTCGGCACGGAAGACGTCCTCCATGGCCCGGGTCCAGCTGTCTCCGCCATAGGCGGGGGCGTCTCCGGTGTTCGCGTCGACGACGGCGGCGAGGACCGCGGGGTGCACGCCCGCGTGGTTGTCGCTGGCGAAACTCTTGGGGAAGGGGGTGGGAGTCAGCACAGGGCCAGCCTAGGTGAGCGGCTCCCGTGGCCGACCGGCGCGCCGCCGTACCCCCGCGGTCGCCGTACCCCCGCGCTGCCATACCGCTGCGGCCGCTGTATCCCTGCGTGGCGGGCGGAGTGACCGAGGCGGTGCCAGGAGCTTTCCGGCGACAGGATCTGTCCGGCGCGGGGCTGTCCAGCACAGGGAGGGCTGTCCGGAGACAGGAGAGGACGCTCCTGCCGGCCGTCCGGCCGGGACGGAGGCTCCTGGGTGAGAGATCCGGGGCAAGGGACTCCCGGGCTGTGAGACAGAGACGCCCGGCACCGCCCTGGGACGGAGTGACTCCATCCGGGGGTGCCGGGCGGCCGGCCCGGGACGCCGGGCAGTCAGGAGACGGAGGCGGGGTCAGGCGGCGCCGCGGGCGGCGGCGTGCTCCAGCAGCACCCGGCAGACGGTGCCGAGGTCGTCGCCGGCGGCTTCGACGGCCATGGGGAGCAGGGAGGTCTCGGTCATGCCGGGGGCGACGTTGACCTCCAGGAAATGCGGCAGGCCGTCCCCGTCGACGATGAGGTCGGTGCGGGAGATGTCACGGAGACCGAGGGCGGTGTGCGCGGTCACCGCCATCTCGGCGCAGGCGGCCAGGGCTTCGGGCGACAGGCGGGCGGGGGCGAAGAACTCGGTGTGGCCGGCGGTGTAGCGGGCCGCGTAGTCGTATACGCCCTTGTCGGGAACGATCTCCACGGGGGGCAGGGCCACCGGGCCCTCGCCGAGGTCGACCACCGCCACGCCCACCTCGACGCCTTCGACGCAGCGCTCGATCAGTGCGGTGTCACCGTAGGCGAAGCAGCCGACCATGGCGGCCGGAAGGTCCTCGGCGGTGCGGACGGTCGACGCGCCGAGCGCGGAGCCGCCTCGGGAGGGCTTGACGAACAACGGGAGCCCGAGGCGTTCCACGATGCGGGTCAGCACGGTGGAGGCGCCGAGGTCGTGGAAGGTCTCCTTGGGGAGCGTCACCGAGTCGGGGGTGCGCAGACCGACGGAGCGGACGACCGTCTTGGCGGTGGGCTTGTCGAAGGCCACGCGGCAGGCGTCGGGGCCGGCGCCGACGTAGGGGACGGAGAGGAGTTCGAGGACCGAGCGGATGGCGCCGTCCTCGCCCGCCCCGCCGTGGAGGGTGACGAAGACCGCGTCCGGTGGATCGGCGAGGATGGACGGTACCAGCGAGGCGTCGGTGTCACGGGTCTCCACGACGATCCCCGCGTTGCGCAGCACCTCGCTCACCCGGCGGCCCGAGCGCAGGGACACCTCCCGCTCGTAGGACAGTCCGCCTGCCAGGACGAGCACATAGCCCAGATCACTCACCCGAAATACCTCTCTACGCAGCCTGCGCCGGACCAAGGGAGACGCTCACCACGATCAGGGTGATCGCCGCACAACGGCGCCGGAAATCACCGTACGGCAACTCGCCGCATCGGCGCGCACCCGAGGGAGCCCATGTCGGCGGCCGCCTGCCATCGCGGGCGCCCGCGGAGGAAGGTGCCGGGCGGGGGTCCGGGCCCCGGGCGCCCGCGCGGAATGTGGTCGGGCGAGATCCGCTCCTGAGATGTCCACACCGATGCGGTCGGGCGAGGAGCCAGTCCCGAGGGTGTGTCCGCGCGGAATCGGGCGAGATCCGCTCCTGGGGTGTCCGCGCCGATGTGGCCGGGCGAGGACTGGCCCCGGGGTGTCCGCGCCGATGTGGCCGGGCGAGGACTGGCCCCGGGGTGTCCGCGCCGATGTGGCCGGGCGAGGACTGGCCCCGGGGTGTGTCCGTGTGGGATCAGGCGAGATCCGGCCCCGGGGTGTCCACGCCGATGTGGTCGGGTGAGGAACCGGTGCCGAACGTGTCGCGCAGCCGCAGCTCCTGCTCGATCACTCCGGCCAGGCGGCGGACGCCTTCGCGGATGCGGTCGGGCTCCGGGTAGCAGTAGGACAGCCGCATGTGGCGGGCGCCGCCGCCGTCGGCGTAGAAGCCGGTGCCCGGGACGAAGGCCACCCGTTCGGAGACCGCACGGGGCAGCAGCGCCTTGGAGTCGAGCCCCTCCGGGAGGGTGGCCCAGACGAAGAAACCGCCGCTGGGACGGGTCCAGGTGACGTCGGCGGGCATCAGGGCCTCAAGCGAGCTGATCATGGCGTCCCGGCGCTCGCGGTAGAGGACCTGGAAGGACTTGATCTGCTCACGCCACGGCTGGGTGGCGAGGTATTGGCCGACGGCGAGCTGGGTGAAGGAGGAGTGGGACAGGACCGCGGACTCCATCGCCAGCACCAGCTTGTCGCGGATGGCGTGCGGGGCCAGCGCCCAGCCGACCCGGAAACCGGGGGCCAGGGTCTTGGAGAACGAGCCGAGATAGACGACGCCGTCGGCGTTGTCGGCACGCAACGCCCGCATGGGCTCGCCGTCGAACCCGAGCATGCCGTACGGGTTGTCCTCGACGATCAGCACGCCCGCACGCTGGCAGATGTCGAGCACCTGCTGCCTGCGCGCCGTGTTGAGCGTCACCCCCGCCGGGTTCTGGAAGGTGGGGATCGTGTAGAGGAACTTGATCGGGCTGCCCGCGGTCTTCAGGGCGTAGATCGTCTGGGCGAGCGACTCGGGGATGATCCCCTCGGCGTCCATGGCGATGTGGACGACCTTGGCCTGGTAGGCGGCGAAGGTGCCCAGGGCGCCGACGTAGGAGGGACCCTCGGCGAGCACGACGTCGCCGGGGTCGATGAAGATCCGGGTGATCAGGTCGAGGGCCTGCTGCGAACCGACCGTCACGACGACGTCGTCGGAGTTGGCCTCGATCCCTTCCATGCGCATGACGTCGCAGATCTGCTCGCGCAGATGCGGGTCTCCCTGCCCGGAGCCGTACTGGAGCGCGACGGGGCCGCGGCGGGCCACCAGGTCGGCGACGAGCTCTCCCACGGTGTCGAGGGGGAGCGCGGTGACGTACGGCATGCCGCCGGCCAGCGAGACCACCTCGGGCCTCGACGCGACGGCGAAAAGAGCTCGAACCTCGGAGGCGACCATCCCGGCAGCTCGTGCGGCGTACCGATCGACGTAGGCGTCGATCCGCGACCCCTGGGCCGCGATGGTCTGACCGTGATCTGAGTCTTGGGGCACGGTCCACCTCCTAGGTCATGTGGAGCACATGGTGCTCATGCTAGAGAAACCAGGGTACGTCAGTGACGGTTGTCGTCTGCGTGGGGGGACGGGAGACCCTGAAACAGAGGCCCTCCCTGAGCTACGATGCCAGCTGAAGACGTCGTTTTCGCGCGGTTTTCGCCATGGCTTGCGCTCGTCTCGCCAGGATTGGGGCCAACAGGTGTCGCGTCGGCTGGCAAACGTCACACTCGACAATCTCGACGACCTGCCGCGCCGGTGCCGCCGGTGCGTCTTCTGGGAGCTCGATCCCGTCAACGGGAACCGGGCGGTCGAGGTGGGTGATCCGGGGCTGGAGAAAGAGGCCTGGATCTCCTCCACGCTGCTGGAGTGGGGGAGCTGCGGCAAGATCGTCTATGTGGACGGGGTGGCGGCCGGGTTCGTGCTCTACGCGCCGCCGCACTACGTGCCGCGCTCGGTGGCCTTCCCGACCTCGCCGGTCAGTGCCGACGCCGTGCTGCTGATGACGGCGCACATCGTCCCGGAGTTCTCCGGCGGCGGTCTGGGCCGGATGCTGGTCCAGGGCGTGGCCAAGGACCTGACCCGGCGCGGGGTCCGGGCGATCGAGGCGTTCGGCGACCTGAAGTGGGAGCAGCCGGGGGCCTGCCTGATGCCCGCCGACTACCTGCTCTCGGTGGGGTTCAAGACGGTCCGGCCGCATCTGCGCTTCCCCCGGCTCCGCCTGGAGCTCAAGACCGCCGTGTCGTGGCGCGAGGATGTCGAGGTGGCGCTGGAGAGGCTGCTGGGCTCCATGAGCCCGGAGAGGGCGCTAAGGCCCGTCTGAGGGTCTCTCCACCCGCCCCCGCCCCCGGGCCGCGCCCTCGCCCGGAGAGGGCGCCACGGCCGCCCTGTGAGGCGCTACGGCACGCCTGCCGCTCGCGCCGCCCTCGGCCGGCCGGTGCAAACCGTACACCCTTCGGTCAGCGCAAGCCGCTCACCCTTCGGCCGGCGCAAGCCGTACGCCCCTCGGCCGGGCCCGCCCGCCCCGCCGTACCGGGGCGCACGCCGCGGACCCGCCACGGACGCGCGGAAGCCCCCTGCCGTCGGGCGAGGGGGCTTTCGCTGGGTGGGTGTGCCGCTCGGAAGCGGGTGGTACGGCATGCGCTGTGGGGTGCGACCAGCCGCAGGGGGCCTAGATGATGCCCTCGAGCTCGCGGAGCAGCATGGCCTTCGGCTTCGCACCAATGATCTGCTTCACGACCTCTCCGTTCTTATAGACGTTCAGGGTCGGAATCTGGAGTACGCCGTAATTGCCGGCAGTCGACGGATTCTCGTCGACGTTCAGCTTGACGACGGTCAGCTTCTCGGCCTGCTCGTTGGCGATCTCCTCCAGGATCGGCGCGACCTGGCGGCACGGGCCGCACCACTCGGCCCAGAAGTCAACGATGACGGGCTTGTCGCTCTTGAGGACGTCGGCGTCGAAGCTGGCGTCGGTCACGTTCTTGATGGCACCCAAGGTTGCTGCTCTCCCTATCCGAGGTTGCGGTTGGTCTCAGTGGTCGTCGTGGTCGCTCAGCCAGCGCTCGGCGTCCAGCGACGCGGCGGTGCCGGTGCCGGCGGCGGTGATGGCCTGGCGGTAGGTGTGGTCGACGACGTCGCCGGCGGCGAAGACACCGTCCAGGTTGGTGCGCGTGGAGGGGGAGGCGACCTTGATGTAGCCCTCGTCGTCGAGCTCCACCTGGCCCTTGACGAGCTCGGTGCGCGGGTCGTGACCGATCGCGATGAACAGGCCGGTGGCCGGGAGCTCGCTCTCCTCGCCGGTCTTGAGGTTGCGCAGGCGCACCCCGCTGACCTTGTTCTCGCCCAGGACGTCGGCGACCTCGCTGTCCCAGACGAAGCGGATCTTCTCGTTGGCGAACGCGCGGTCCTGCATGATCTTGCTGGCGCGCAGCTCGTCGCGGCGGTGCACGACGGTCACCGAGCCGGCGAACCGGGTGAGGAAGATGGCCTCCTCCATGGCGGTGTCGCCGCCGCCGACGACCACGATGTCCTGGCCGCGGAAGAAGAAGCCGTCACAGGTGGCACACCAGGAGACGCCGTGGCCGGACAGCCGCTTCTCGTTGGGCACGCCCAGCTCGCGGTAGCCGGAGCCCATGGCCAGGATGACGGCCTTGGCGTGGTAGGTGTCGGTGGCGGTCTTGACGACCTTGGGAGTGACGGTCAGGTCGACCTCGACGACGTCGTCGGCGACCAGCTCGGCGCCGAACCGCTCGGCCTGCTTGCGCATGCTGTCCATGAGGTCGGGGCCCATGATGCCGTCGGGGAACCCGGGGAAGTTCTCCACCTCGGTGGTGTTCATCAGCGCGCCGCCGGCAGTGACCGATCCCTCGAAGATCAGGGGCTTGAGGTCCGCACGCGCGGAGTAGACGGCCGCCGTGTAGCCGGCGGGACCCGATCCAATGATGATCACATTCCGGACGTCCATCACTGCTGCGCCTCTCCCTTTGTCATTGCCAGTGGCGTCAACAGATCCTAGGCGTCGGTGATTCCCGGGTGAGACGAGAAGGCCCGGCATGGACGGATCCATACCGGGCTTCTCTTTGGATGGGGTGTTACCGGAGGTTAGTTCCAGCTTGCGAGGGCCGGCTTGCGCAGGTCCTCACACTGCAGCCCCACGACGTGGACGCTGACCGAGTTCTTGGCCTTGTTCTGCCAGAAGACCATGATGTTGGCCTCCTGACCGTTGTAGAGGCCCTGGTCCACGGCGAACGGAGACTTCCCGACCTTGCCGCTGACCTGCTGGACGCACTGCTGGAGCTTGGCGCCGGCGCTCATGTCCTTGGCGTCGACGATCTGCGCCGGACCGATGTAGTCGAGCAGCGAGCCTCTCAGCTCCCGGTCGCTGTAGTTCCAGTTGCTGTCGGTCAGCTGGTAGCCCTGACCGGAGGCGGCCAGAGGCTGGGCGGTCGGGCTGCCGTGGCCCGCGCCCGGGGCGGAGAGAACGCCGCTCGTCACCACGGTCCCGCCGACCACCGCCGCCAGCACTCCCGCCGCCGCGACGGGCATCGCCCACCGGCGCCGGCGTGTGGCCCTGCGCTGCCTGGCCGGAGTGATGGTGCCGTCGTCGCCGACGACTCCGAGCCGTGTCACCGGCTCCGGCTCAGGCTCGGGGAGAGGGGCACTCTCCCATGGCGCGTCGCGCATTATGTCGTCCCAGGCCGGTGCTTCCACCAGGCCCACTCCACCTCCACGGAAGCTTTCGGCCTCTGCGGCCAGCGCGCGGTCGATCCTGAGCGCGACTCCCATCGGCATCGCCGGGGTAGGCGTCGCCGACAGCACCTCGCGGACCGCTGCCAGGTCGGCAAGGCTCTCGCCACAGGGATCGCAGACCGCGAGATGCTCGCGTACCTGCAGGGCCGTGGCGGCGTCGAGGAGACCTTCGGCCAGCTCGGCCAAGATCTCCAGGTCGTAGTGCGTATCACCCGTCACGAAGTTCTGCTCCCTTCGCGGATGAGACGCGATTCAGGTCGGATCGGTTCCGTAAGTGGGAAAGAATTGGGGCGAGTTTCGCCCGTCCGCGGGCGCATCTGCTCTTCACCGTGCCGCTCGGCACCTCCAGGACCTGGGCGGCGTCCTCGACGGAGTAGCCCATCATGTCCACGAGCACCAGCGCGGCCCGCTGGTCGGCGGGCAGGAGCTTGAGCGCGGCCGAGACCTCCATGGAGACCTCGCGCTCGGCCGTCTGGTCGAGCACCGGGGTGTCGCGCTCGGCGGCCTCGACGAGCTCGTCGTCGGCGACCGGGCGTACGGATTTCCTGCGCATGCGGTCGAGGCAGGCGTTGACCACGATGCGGTGCAGCCACGTGGTGACGGCGGCCTCGCCGCGGAAGCTGTCGGCCTTGCGATAGGCCGAGACGAAGGCGTCCTGTACGGCGTCGGCCGCCTCGTCGGGGTCGCCCAGCGTACGCAGGGCGACCGCCCACATGCGGTCGCGATGACGCTTGACTATTTCACTGAAAGCGTGCGGATCCCCGGCGATGTGCCGGGTCAGCAGCTCGGCGTCGGACACTGCGGCCCGCGCCATCTGCTGTTCCGCCGCTGGCGGGGTCTCGGGTGGGGAATTCACAAGGAGAGTCCTGCTGCCGGTCCGGGGAGAACACCACTACGTGATAGATGGTGCCACGAAATCTCCCATGATCGTCAACAAGACGGGTAAAACCGATCAAATCGCGCCGGTGTCACTTCGTGGCGAGCACCTTGACCTCGTGCACGGTGCCGCGGTACTTGCCCTGGTAGGTCGGCATCTTGGTGAACCAGACCAGGACGTAGCGGCCCTTCTTCGGAGAGTCGGAGCTGAAGGTCTTCTTGCCCGACGCGTCGGTGGACTTGCCGAGCGCGGTCATGCTCCCCTGGGCCTGCGAGTCGCCGACCCTGATCTCCACGGCGCCGCCGGAGCCGCTGCCGAAGTCGGCCGAGACCTGCTTGACCGGGACGCTCTGCCCCATGTCGAGCATGAGGCCGACGCCCTCCTTCAGCCGGCCGAAGTCGACCGAGTCGTAGGACTCGGAGTGCCAGTCGGTGGAGGGCTTGCCGTCCACCGCGTTGAGGGCGAGCTCGCCCCGCTCGTCGCGGTCGCCCAGCGGGTCGAATCCGGTGACGGAGGCGGGCTTGACCTCGCGGGTGGCGGCGGCCACGGTCGGCGTGGGCGTGGCGCTCGGCCCCGCCTCAGGGGTCCCGGCGTTGCCGATGCTGCGCCCGAGGGTCCAGGCGCCCAGGCCGACGGCCACCATCACCAGCAGCACGACCATGGTCATGACGACCTTGTTGACCATCCCGCCGCCGGCCGGCCGCGGCTGCTGGTAGTGGTGCTGCGGCAGGGGGATGGGCGGGCTGGGGCGCTGGGCGGACGGGGTCTCGACGCCCTCCGAGCGCGAGGCCGCCACCGAGGAGGGGGACGGCGCCACCGCCGCGGGCATCGGCATGGGCATCGGGGTGGGCCGGGGCACCGAGGCGAGGACCTCGGCGATCGCCTCCGGCGTCGTCAGTAGTTCGAGCCCGCGCCTGCTCTCGGGCAGGATCGCCCGGCAGGTGATGGTGTCGAGGTAGCCGGGGACGCCCGCGGTGACCTGGCGCGGCGTGCAGAAGTGACCGTCGTCCATGGGGGCGGCGGGCAGTCCGCTCTCCTGCTCCTCGCCCGGCCAGTGGCCGGTCAGCCCGGCGTACAGCAGGCGGCCGAGCCCCTCGGCGTCGGTCCTGGCCGGGTCGTCGCTCGTCACGTCGGCCAGGACGGCGTCGACGCCCACCCCCAGCAGCTTGACCGTGCTGCCCGCCGTCCACACCAGGTGCTCGGGGGTCAGGCACAGGTGGGCCAGATCGGCCTCGTGCGCGTGGGCCAGCGCCTCGGCGGCCTCGGCCACCAGCGCGGCGGCCCGCTCCGGCTCCAGCGGCCCAGCGGTGATCATGTCGGTGAGGGTCTCCCCGCTCACCCATTCGCTGACGACGTAGGAGTGGCCGTTGTCCTCGGTGGCGTCGAAGACCTGGGTCAGCCTGGGGTCGGTCAGCCGGCTGGCCGCGCGGGCGGCCGTGACGACCTCGTTGAGGCGGGGGAAGCCGGGGTCGAACGTGTGCACGGCGACAGGCCGGGCGAGCACCTCGTCGATGGCCTTCCACAGCGTGGCCCCGCCGGACTCGTGGACGCGGTCCTCGAGGCGGAAACGCTCTGCCAGCTTCGTGCCGGGCTCGACGGCGGGGGAACTCATGAGCGCTCCGTAACTGAGAACACGACAGCGCCATGCCGGGTTGACACATCAGGACACATCACGCGATGCCGGGTGGATCCGCCCACGCCCTCCTGCTTCCATTAGCCGCATGTCGTCACACGCGTCGCACCATGGTAGTCCCGCGCCGGTTCCGCCCGTGATCTGGTTGTCAGACGCTTGGGACAACCCTTTGGGTTACCGGCCTACCCTGCCCGCAACCATTCCAACGATCGAACTCACTTCCGGGATACGCATCCGGTGTGCGATGACCAGGTAGAGAACCATACCGAGACCGCCGCCCGCGGCCAGCATGATGGCCGCGCTGAGCGGGGTCAGGTCGGTCAGCTCCTGCGTGAGCCAGAGCACGCCGAGGGCGACCAGCGCGGCCGGGAGCGCGGCGACGTACATCCGCGACAGCCCGGCGGCCACGGCGCGTCCCTGAAGGCCCCGCACCCGGCGGGCGGCCAGGGTCCAGGCGATCGCGGTGCCCACCACGTAGGTGATCGCGAACGCGGCGGCCAGGCCCATCACCACGTACTCCGCCGGGAGGAAGGAGTAGGCGAGCAGGCTGAGCGCGATGCTCACCACGGTGTTGCCCGCGCCGACGAAGACCGGCGTGCGCGTGTCGCCGAAGGCGTAGAAGACACGCAGCAGGAGCTGGAAGATCGAGAACGGGACCAGCGCCAGGCCGAAGACCTGCAGCACGTTGCCGATGTAGACCGCCGCGTCGACGGTCATGGTGCCCCACGAGAAGATCAGCACGGTCACCGCGGGCCCCAGCACCATCAGCATCAGCCCGGCGGGGACGAGCAGCGCCGACACCAGCCGCACGCCCGAGGCGAACTCCTCGCGGACCGACTCCAGCTGCCCGTCGTGCACCGCCCGGCTCATCCGGGGCAGCATCGCGGTGATCACCGAGACCGCGATGATCCCGTAGGGGAGCTGGAAGAGCTGGAAGGCGGAGGCGTAGGTGGAGTTGCCCGCTCCGGGCACAGCCTCACCCGCGCCGGAGGAGAGCCTGGTGGTGACGAGGAAGGCGATCTGGCTGACGCCGACGTAGGCGAAGGTCCAGACCGCGGTCCGGCCCATCTCGCCGAACCCGGCGTCGCGCAGGTCGAACCTGGGCCGGAACCGGAAGCCCACCCGGTGCAGCGAGACGACCAGCACCAGGCACTGGGCCACGATCCCGGCGGTGGTGCCCAGGCCGAGCAGCGCCAGGTCGGCGTCGGTCACCCGGTCGATGTCGGCGCCCGCGTCGCCGAGCATCAGGTAGTAGGCCACCAGGACGCCGATCATCACCACGTTGTTCAGCACCGGCGCCCACATCGGGGCGCCGAACCGGTCGCGGGTGTTGAGGATCGCCCCGGCGATGGCCCCGATGCCGAAGAAGGCGATCTGCGGCAGGATGTATCGGGCCAGCGTGACCGCGACCTCGACCTTCCTGGCGTTCCAGTCTTCGGTGTAGAGGCCGATCAGCGGCCGGGCGAGCAGCACGGCCAGCACCGCCACCACAGTCAGCACCACGGTCCCCAGCGTCATCAGCCGCTGCTCGTAGGCCCGGCCGCCGTCGGGGTCGTTCTTCTGCCGCTTGACGATCATCGGGACGACGACGCTGCTCAGGATCCCGCCGATGAGGAAGTCGAACAGGATGAACGGGATCGCGTAGGCGACGTTGTAGGCGTCGCCCACGTAGGCGGTGCTGATCGCCGCGGCGAGCAGCGCCGTACGGACGAAACCCGTGACGCGGGAGACCATCGTCCCCGCCGCCATGATCGCGCTCGCACGCAGAACCCTGCTCATCCGCTCTCCTCCGCTAGACCGCTGGTGCTCAGGACTCGGTGCCGGCCGGTGCGCTCGCCCGCCGCTGCGGCACGGTGGCCGCCGCGGCGCGGCGGGTCCCCCGCCGGCGCAGGACGCGCATGATCACCGCTGCCAGCATCACCAGGAGCGCCGCTCCGACGATCACCAGGGCGATCCCGGTGTAGCCGGTGGTCCGCACGGTCAGCTCGACGGGCCTGCCGTATTTGCGGCCGTCTTCGGTGGTGAGCTGGACCGTCACGGTGGTCTGCCCGCCGGTCGTCGTCGTCGCGGTCATCGGGACGCGGATGGTCCGGTTCTGGCCGCCCCGGATCACGATCGGGTCGTCCTGGGCCTCGTAGGGCTCGATCTTCAGCAGGTTGGGCTGGTCGGAGGTCACCTCCAGCTTGACCTCGACCTCGTTGCCGTCGACGTCCGGACCCAGGCCGTTGTGGACGGTGATCGGCACCTCTCCGTTCTTGCCGGCCAGCGTGCGGACCTGGGTCTGCTCGGTGCCGGTGATGGAGATCTTCCCGATCCGCTCGTCGACGGCGGTCCCGACCTGCTTGACGTACGGCGTGGCGGTCTCGGCCCTGTCCCGCCAGGCGGAGGAGGTGAGCCGGAGCAGCGCGAGGTCGAAGACGTTGGCGTCCTGCCCGGTGGTCACCGTGGACGTCAGGTCGGCGCGGGCGGCCACCCGCCTGACACTCGACACGTACGGCCTGCCGAGCTCCTTGCGCCGGTCCTGGTCGGTGTAGGTCAGGTCGGTCCGGGCCGTGGGGACGCCCTTGCCCTTCTTGACCGCGTCGAGCGTGGCCGGGGCGAGCCACGGCAGGGTGGCGGCCGTCTTGGCCAGGTCGGTCACATAGGCCGGGTCCGGGTTCCAGCGCCGGGGCGGGGCGCCGATCACGGTCCTGGAGGTGGTGACGGGCTCGGAACCGATCATCGCGGTCTCCGCGATGAACCGCTGGCGGTTCAGCAGGGCCGCGCCGGGGACGGAGGTGTCGGCGCCGATGACCTCGCTCAGCGCCGTGTCGGCGACCAGCGCGGTGACCGGGCCGCTCACGCTCTCCACGGTCGCGGAGGCGTCCGGGGTGGTGGCGGACGGGATCGCCGGGGGCAGGTTCGGCGCGTTCAGCAGCACGGTGCGGACGCCGCCGGTGGCCAGCAGGTCCAGCCCGTCGTAGTCGAGCAGCCCGTTCGCCGGCCAGTTGACGTCGGTGCGGACGTCGCGGCCGAGGATCTCCTTGGCGACGGTCCCGGCCGCCTTGATCCCGGTCGAGGTGATGTCGTCGACGCCGTTGTGGGCCAGCGCGGCCACGTCGGGGTCGGCGTAGGGGGTGGCCACGACCGGAGGCTCGGCGAGGGCCGTGCGGAGCTCGCCGAGCCACTTGGCGGCCGCGGCGTCCGCCGGGCGGCTCTCGCCCGTCTCCTCGGTCTGGACCGTGTGCGCCTTGCTCAGCGCCCGCGCGTCGTCGAGCAGGGCGGGGTCGACCACCCAGGTGAGCCCCTTGACCGAGGCGGTGTCCTGGGCGATCTTCAGCAGGTTGCCCAGGCGCTTGCCCTCGGCCATGGACGCCGGCAGGCCGTCGTTGACGAAGATGCGGTCGTCGGCCCGGCGGGGCTGATCGATGATCGGCAGGACCATGGCGAGCCTGGTGCGGGGCACCTTGGTGCCCTTGGGCAGGTAGGAGACGAAGGTGCGCTGGACGGCGAGCTGCTGGCCGAGCGGGTCGAGCACCTCGACCATGACCGGGTAGACGCCGAACCGGGACAGGCCCAGCTGCTGCGCCGTGGTGGGGAACTCCCACGGCACCTTGGCCGAGGGCGCGACCTGCGGGACGCTGGACTGGGTCCAGGTGACGGGCTGGAACGCCTGGCCGCTCAGGTAGGACGCCATGTCGGCGCGCTGGGCGAACGGCTGGGACGAGTAGCGCATCCGGATCCGGAGGTTGGTGAGGGCCTCGGTGCCGGGGTTGGTGAAGGAGCCGGAGATCTTGATCTCGGCGGTCGGCTCACGGGGCACGTCGGGGCTGATCGTCTCCACCACGAGCTGCGGGCTCTGGCGGCTCACCGTGGTCGTCTGGGCGTTCGCCGCAGCAGGAGACACCACGGCCGCCGTGGAGAGCAGCGTGGTGGTGAGCACGGCGAGCAGCGCGGCCTTGTTGATCACATGCCGGCCATGGGTCGAGTACGGCGCACGCCCGTAATGCTATGGCCTATCCAGCGAGGGGAAAGGTCGTCTGCTCTCTCCGTGACCGTGAATGGACTAGGTCAATGGGCTTCCCTGAGACAAGTGTGAGCAGGTGGTCGGCACGTATCCGCAGCGCCGTGTGACGCTCTCCAGTGGGAGTGTGAACGATCTGCGCGGTCCCGGTGAGCCGCTCGTCGACCAGCACGGTCAGCCCGTCGGGCAGCAGCAGCGGGCAGATCAGCCCGGCGGCGTAGTCGGTGACGGAGTTCACGGTGAAGGCCGAGGCGGGCCGGACCCGGCGGGCGCCCAGGGTGCCGCCGATCACGCCGAGCGGGAGAGGGGATCCGACGGTGCTGACGACCGCGACGGACTCGCGGCCGATCCGGGTCGTGACCTCGAAGACTGTGACCTCCACGCAGGTCGCCGGGCTCGCGGACAGCAGCTCCGGCAGCTCGTCGACGCATGTCATCGCGCGCGGAAGGCGTACGATCTCATGGTGGACCTGGTGTGCGAGGAGCCAGCGGTGGATCGCGAGGGCGTCCTTCATGTATGTGCTCCTTGCCTCGACGCACGGCCCCCGACGGTCTCCTGACTGACCGTAACCTGGTGATCGCTTCAGGTGTATCCCCAGAGGGGAACATGTTCCGTAACCGAAGGACCTACCCGGCTTGTCCCTTTCAAATCTGTCTGAGAGCCAGCGACACGGCATGAGCGAGCTGTTCCGAAAGATCGCTCCTGTGGCCGATGAGCTCGGCGAACTGTTCGCCGCCCGGGGGTACCAGATCGCCCTCGTGGGCGGCTCCGTCCGCGATGTCTTCCTCGGCAGGATCGGCAACGACCTCGACCTGACCACGGACGCGCGCCCTGAGGCGGTCCTGGAGCTCATCCGGGACTGGGCCGACTCCATCTGGACGATCGGCATCGACTTCGGCACGGTCGGCGTGCGCAGGGGCAACTGGCTGCTGGAGATCACCACCTACCGCAGCGAGTCCTACGACCCCGCCTCACGCAAGCCCGAGGTGGCCTACGGCGACACGCTGGAGGGCGACCTCGCCCGGCGTGACTTCGCGGTCAACGCGATGGCGCTGCGCCTGCCGTCCCGCGAGTTCGTGGACCCGCACGGCGGTCTCGACGACCTGCACGCCAGGGTGCTGCGCACGCCCGGCCCCCCCGAGCGGTCCTTCGACGACGACCCGCTGCGGATGCTCCGCGCCGCCAGGTTCGCCAGCCAGCTCGGCTTCACCGTGGACCCCGGGGCGTTCGCCGCGATGACCGCGATGGCCGAGCGGATCGAGATCGTCTCGGCCGAGCGGATCCGCGACGAGCTGAACAAGCTGATCTGCGGCGAGCACCCCCGCGAGGGGCTCAAGATCCTCGTCGACTCCGGGCTCGCCTCCCACGTCCTGCCCGAGCTGCCCAAGCTCCGTCTGGAGATCGACGAGCACCACCGGCACAAGGACGTCTACGAGCACACGCTGATCGTGCTGGAGCAGGCGATCGACCTGGAGGAGAGCGGCCCCGACCGCATCCTGCGCTGGGCGGCGCTCCTGCACGACGTGGGCAAGCCCAAGACCCGCCGCCACGAGCCCGGCGGGCGGGTCTCCTTCCACCACCACGAGGTGGTGGGCGCGCAGCTGGCCAAGAAGCGCATGTCGGAGCTGAAGTTCCCCAAGGACGTGGTGGCCGACGTCTCCCGCCTGGTGGAGCTCCACCTGCGCTTCCACGGCTACGGCACCGGGGAGTGGACCGACTCGGCGGTGCGCCGCTACGTCCGCGACGGCGGGCACCTGCTCGAACGCCTGCACAAGCTGACCCGCGCCGACTGCACCACGCGTAACAGGCGCAAGGCCCAGGTCCTGTCCCGGACCTACGACCAGCTCGAGGAGCGCATCGCCCGGCTGGCCGACGAGGAGGAGCTGGGGAAGATCCGCCCCGAGCTCGACGGCAACGAGATCCAGGCGCTCCTGGGCGTCCCCCCGGGCCCGGTCGTCGGCCGCGCCTACAAGTTCCTCCTGGACATGCGCCTGGACAAGGGCGTCATCGGCAAGGAGGCCGCCGCCGAGGCGCTGCGCGGGTGGGCTCACGAGAACGGGCTGCTCCCTGGGTAGGGGCGCGGGCCCGGACGGCGTGGTGGGCCCGCACGACCTCACGGGCCCGGACGGCCTGGCGGACCTGGACCGTGAGCACGTCTGGCACCCCTACGCGGCCGTGCCGCCGCGGGGGCCGGTCCACGTGGTCTCCCGGGCCGAGGGGGTACGGCTGACGCTCGCCGACGGCCGGGAGCTGGTCGACGGGATGTCGTCGTGGTGGGCGGCGATCCACGGCTACAACCACCCCCGGCTCAACCAGGCGCTGAAGGACCAGGTCGAGGACATGGCGCACGTCATGTTCGGCGGGCTCACCCACGGGCCCGCCGTACGGCTGGCCCACACGCTGGCCACCATGACCGGGCTGCCGAAGGTGTTCATCGCCGACTCCGGCTCGGTGGCCGTCGAGGTCGCGATCAAGATGGCCTTCCAGTTCACCGGCAGGAGCCGCCTGCTCACGGTCAGGGGCGGATACCACGGCGACACCTTCGGGGCGATGGCCGTCTGCGACCCGGTCAACGGCATGCACCACCTGTTCTCCGGCGCGCTGCCCCGGCACGTGTTCGCCGAACGGCCGCCGGCGGAGTTCGACGAGGGCTACGCGGCCCGGCTGGCGGAGCTGGTCGCCCGGCACGCCCACGAGCTGGCGGCGATCATCGTGGAGCCGGTCGTCCAGGGGGCGGGCGGCATGCACTTCTACCACCCGGCCTACCTGCGCCGGCTCCGCGAGCTGGCCGACGAGCACGGCGTCCTGCTGATCGCCGACGAGATCGCCACCGGGTTCGGCCGGACCGGTGAGCTGTTCGGATGCGACCACGCCGGCGTGCGGCCCGACATCATGTGCCTGGGCAAGGCGCTGACCGGCGGCTACCTGTCGCTGGCCGCGACGCTGTGCACCGAGCGGGTGGCGGCGGGCATCGGGGTGCTGATGCACGGGCCGACCTTCATGGGCAACCCGCTGGCCACCGCCGTCGCCGGCGCCTCCCTGGAGCTCCTGGCGGAGCGTCCGTGGCGCGAGGAGGTCAAGCGGATCGAGACCGGCCTGGCCGAGGGCCTGGCGGAGGCCGCGCGGGCGCCCGGGGTCAAGGACGTGCGGGTGCTGGGCGCGATCGGGGTCGTCGAGACCCACGAGCCCGTCGACGTCGCGGCGGTCCAGGACGTCGTCATGCGGCACGGGGTCTGGCTCCGCCCGTTCGGCCGGCTGATCTACACGATGCCGCCCTACTCGATCGGCGACGACCTGGAGAGGATCACGACGGCGATGACGGCAGCGGCTCGGGCGCTCGGACCGGGGTGACCATCCGGTAGAGCGCCGCGCCGCCCACGTATCCGGCGGTGATGAGCCCCAGCACCAGCATCGACCGGCCGTCGGCCGGCAGCAGTGCCGCGGCCAGCGCCGCGGCCAGCACGTAGGTGCCGTTGAAGAGCATGTCGTAGATCGAGAAGGCCCGGCCGAGATAGGCGTCCTCGACGTCACGCTGGACGCTCGTGTCCGCGCAGATCTTGATGCTCTGCCCGGCGACGCCGAGCACGAAGCCGCCGACCGCGAAGCCCCACTGCTGGAAGGAGAAGCAGAGGGCGAACGTCAGCACCCCGGCGGTGGCGAGCATGGCCGGCACCCACCGCTCGATGCCGAAGCGCTCGGTGGCCCACGGCGTGACCAGGATGGCCAGGGCGTAGCCGACCCCGGAGGTGGCGACCACGAGGGAGGCGGCGTTCAGCGCGTCCTCGGCGCTGTCGGCGAAGTAGTAGCGCGACAGCATCACCAGCATCGCCGTGCACATGCCGTACATGAACCGGTGGGTGGCCATCGCCCCCATCGCGGCCGTGGCGGCCCGGTGGCGGACGATGTGCCGGGCGCCGTCGGCGATACCGGTCAGCACGTGGCGGACGGCCTCGCGGGCCTGCGGCCGGTCGGGGTCGTAGGCCGGGCCGAGCAGCCGCCTGTTCATGGTCCTGGCGATGAGCGCGCTGAACCCGAAGACGAGGCCGGAGACCACCAGCAGCACCGCGGTGCCCCGGTGGTCGGCCCCGAAGACCATCCGCAGCAGGTAGCCCGCGCCCACGCCGACGAAGGTCAGCACGGTGCCGGAGGTGGGGGTGACCGCGTTGGCCACCATCAGCCGGTCGGCCGGGACGACGTGCGGGAGCGAGGCCCCCAGCGCGGCGAGGAAGAAGCGGTTGACCCCGAGGACGGCGAGCGCGGCGGCGTAGAAGAGCCCGTCGGGGGCGCCGGCGGCGACGAGGGCCGCGGCCACCAGCAGCAGCGCCCCGCGGACCAGCGGTGCGATCACCAGGATCTGCCGCCGGGACCAGCGGTCGATGAACACGCCGACGAAGGGCCCCAGGATCGAGTAGGGCAGGAGCAGCACGGCCAGTCCGGCGGCGATCTGGACGGCGTTGGTGCTCTTCTCCGGGCTGAAGAAGGCGAATCCGGCTACGCCGAACTGGAAGATCCCGTCGGAGAACTGTGAGACCAGGCGGGTGCGGAACAGCCGCCGGAAGTCCCGACCTTCCAGGACCACGCGTAGATCGGATACGAATGACACGCGCTCAGCCTACGCTCGACCACCCCTGCGGAGACATCAGGAACTTCCCTGATATGCGTGAACGGACATTTCCCCACCTTTCGTGATCTAAAGCTGATCGGACATGACGGAGCGGCATGGTCACGTACCCTCGATCGGGTGACGCCTCATGAACACGTCGTGCTCGTCGACCCCGAGGGCAACGCGATCGGCACGGCCCCCAAAGCCGTGGTGCACGGTCCCGACACCCCTCTCCACCTCGCCTTCTCCAGCTACGTGTTCGACGGGCAGGGGCGGGTGCTGCTCACCCGCAGGGCGTCGCACAAGATCACTTGGCCCGGGGTGTGGACCAACAGCTGCTGCGGCCACCCCCTGCCGGGCGAGCCGATGCCGGAGGCGGTGACCCGCCGGCTCGCCCACGAGCTGGGGCTGCGGGCCGACCGGGTCGACCTGGTGCTGCCGCGCTTCTCCTACCGGGCGGTCATGGACAGCGGGATCGTCGAGCACGAGCTCTGCCCGGTCTACCGGGTGGTCGTCGGGTCCGCCGCGGTGCCCAACCCCGACGAGGTCGACGACGTGCGCTGGATGCCGTGGAAGGAGTTCGTCGACGGGGTGCTCGGCCACCGGCTGGCCGTCTCCCCGTGGTGCCTCGAACAGCTCCCCCAGCTGGCCGAACTCGGCGCCGATCCCCTCGCCTGGCCGGTCGCCGACCCGGCCGGGCTGCCCGCCGCGGCCCGCTGACCGCCGCGGCCCGCCGGCCACCGGCCCGGCGGACAGACGCGAACAGGCCCCCGCCCGTACGGGCGGGGGCCTGTTCACTGCCGGGCGCTCAGCGCTCGACCTCGCCGCGGATGAACTTCTCCACGTATTCGCGGGCCTCGTCGTCGGAATACTGCTCCGGCGGGGACTTCATGAAGTAGGAGGAGGCCGACAGGATCGGCCCGGCGATGCCCCGGTCCAGGGCGATCTTCGCGGCGCGGACCGCGTCGATGATGATGCCGGCGGAGTTGGGGGAGTCCCAGACCTCCAGCTTGTACTCCAGGTTCAGCGGGGTGTCGCCGAAGGACCTGCCCTCCAGGCGGACGTAGGCCCACTTGCGGTCGTCGAGCCACGGCACGTGGTCCGACGGGCCGATGTGCACGTCGGCCTTGCCCATCTCGTGCGGGATCTGGGAGGTGACGGACTGGGTCTTGGAGATCTTCTTGGACTGCAGGCGCTTGCGCTCCAGCATGTTCATGAAGTCCATGTTCCCGCCGAAGTTGAGCTGGTAGGTGCGGAGCAGCTCGACCCCGCGGTCCTCGAACAGCTTGGCCATCACGCGGTGCGTGATGGTGGCGCCGACCTGGGACTTGATGTCGTCGCCGACGATCGGGACACCGGCGTCGGTGAACTTCTGGGCCCACACCGGGTCGGAGGCGATGAACACCGGCAGCGCGTTGACGAAGGCGACCTTGGCGTCGAGGGCGCACTGGGCGTAGAAGCGGTCCGCCTCCTCCGACCCGACGGGCAGATAGGAGACCAGGACGTCGACCTTGCTGTCCTTGAGGACCTGCACGACGTCGACCGGGATCTCGTCGGACTCCTCGATCATGTCGCGGTAGAACTCGCCGAGACCGTCGAAGGTGTGGCCGCGCTGCACGGTGACGCCCAGGGGCGGCACGTCGCAGATCTTGATGGTGTTGTTCTCCGAGGCCACGATCGCCTCGGACAGGTCACGCCCGACCTTCTTGGCGTCGACGTCGAAAGCCGCGACGAACTCGACGTCGCCGACGTGGTAGTCGCCGAACTTGACGTGCATCAGGCCCGGCACCCGGGCGCCGGGGTCGGCGTCCCTGTAGTAGTGCACGCCCTGCACGAGCGACGTGGCACAGTTGCCTACACCGACAATGGCTACGCGCACCGAACCCATGGCACTCGCTCCCCTTGTTCTGAGTGGTCAGTTGTCTTCCGGGGCGGCACGCCGCCCCGCGTCATCCGCTCCGGGCGCGGGCGCCCGGAGCGTTCCTTCTTGTGTGGACTGTCCTTGTGCGGACTGCCGCTCTTCGTCGGCCGAGGAGCCGCGTCGCTCGGTGGCGATCAGCTCATTCAACCAGCGCACTTCGCGTTCGACCGACTCCAGGCCGTGACGTTGCAGCTCCAGGGTGTAGCTGTCGAGCCGCTCCCTCGTGCGGGCGAGAGCCGTGCGCACGCCGTCGAGCCGCTCTTCCAGCCGGCTGCGGCGTCCTTCCAGGATGCGCAGGCGCACCTCGGCCTCGGTGTGCCTGAAGAAGGCGAAATGGACCCCGAAGCTCTCGTCCTCCCAGGCGGACGGGCCTGCCTGGGTGAGGAGCTCCTGGAGCCGTTCCTTGCCCTCCGCGGTCAGCTTGTAGACGATCTTCGACCGACGCCCGGTGAGCGTTATGGGGCTCTCCGTAGGGGCAGGGGCCGTGTCGGACGCGCTGTCCTCCACGATGAGCCCGTCGGTCAGCAGCTGCCGGAGGCAAGGGTAGAGCGAACCGTAGGAGAACGCCCGGAACATGCCGAGCAGAGCGTTGAGCCGTTTGCGCAGCTCATAGCCGTGTAATGGGGTCTCGTGCAGCGACCCGAGCACGGCGAGCTCCAGCACGCCACCGCGTCCACCGGCCACTGGAAACCACCACCTCTCGCGCCGATGTATCGAGCCGATACATCTTGAGGATACGTCGAACCAACATATCTCTGCAATTAACGACTTTCCCAAGAGGTTGGGAGCAAACAGTAAAAAGCCGTAGTGTGACGCCTATGTGGTCATGGCGAATGGTGGCGGGCGATGGCCCCCGCATGGCCGGGACCGCCTTCCAATACGGGGAATCCCACGCTCACGTGGGAGAGGTCTGCCAAGGTTGTTCTCGGAACCACCCGCAGGTCTCGTCCGTCCCCGGGAATGGAGATCCACCCGCAGGAGTCGGCTACCACTAAGCCAAGGTGCTGGGATCCTCCGTGATCTGGAGGTAATCTCACCCGCCAGCACGCCGTCGTAGACCCCGATGACCCGAACGAGGACGCGTGAGTCACAGCAACAGCCATGACCCGGAGCCGGACGGACGCCAGCAGCGCCCGGACGCGTCGGCTCGCCAGGGGCGGCGCCGTCGCTCGAACCCAGGTGCCGCTCCCCGTGCAGTTCCCCCGCCCCAGCCGTCCCAAACCGGTGACATGAGCTGGAACCAGTCCCAGGCGCAGACGCAGGTGCAGGGACGGGCGCAGGGCATGGGTCCCGATCCTCGGGACTTCGGGCGGGCGCCGCAGGGCGCCGCGGGCGACCCCCGGGAGATCGGCCGGATGCCGCAGGGCGCCGGACACGACCCACGGGAGACCGGGCTGCGCCGGCGTGACGCCGACCAGGGCGGGGGCCGCCGCCCCGAGGCCGCCTTCGAGGACACCCAGGCCATGCTCGCCGCCCAGGCCAGGAGCGAGCGGTCGGCGGGCTCCGGCCCCGGTGACACCGGCGGGCGCGGCAGGCGCGGGCGCGGCACGCGCGGCGCGGCGGGCCCGCAGGCGCGCGCGGGCTCCGGCGGGCCGGGCGGTCCCGCCGGACGCGGTCCCGGCGACGGAGACGGTCCCGGAGACGGTGACGGGCACGACAGGCCGGGGCGCCGGGGCTGGAAGCGCTTCCTGCCCAACTGGAAGATCGTGGTGGCCAGCTTCACCGTCCTCGCCGCGGGCGTCTTCGGCATGATCGCGGTCGCCTACGCCAATACGCCCGTCCCCAAGGTGACCCAGGACAGCGTCGACGACCAGGGCAGCGTCATCTACTACAGCGACAAGAGCGTGCTCGCCCGCCTCGGCGTCAAACGGACGATCGTGACGATCGACAAGATCCCACGGCACGTCCAGGACGCGGTGATCGCCGCGGAGAACCGCAGCTTCCGCGAGGACAACGGCATCGACTTCAAGGGCATGGCCAGATCGCTGCTGAGCACCGTGAGCGGCGAGCAGGTCCAGGGCGCCTCGACCATCACCCAGCAGATGGCCCGTAACTACTACGGCGGCCTCAGCCAGGAACGGTCGATCCAGCGGAAGATCAAGGAGATCTTCGTCGCGGTCAAGCTGGACAAGGAACTGTCCAAGGACACGATCCTCGCGCAGTATCTCAACACCATCTACTTCGGCCGCGGCGCCTACGGCATCCAGGCCGCCGCGCAGGCGTTCTTCAACAAGAACGTCGGCGAGCTGACCCCGCAGATGGGCGCCTACCTCGCCGGCCGCATCCAGAACCCCGACGCCTTCGACCAGGCCGAGAAGGCCAAGAACCTGGCCCCCACCCAGGAGCGCTACGACTACGTGATCAAGGGCATGGCCCAGCTCGACCCCGGCAAGTACGGCCCGCTGCCCGCCAAGTCCCCCACGGCCCCCAAGCGGATCGCTCTGCGGACCAAGGACTACTACCAGGGCATCAAGGGCTACATGATCACCGAGATCCTCCGGGAGCTCGAGAAGCGGGGCATCAGCCAGGAGGACGTCGAGCAGCGCGGTTACAAGATCTATTCGACGTTCGACAAGAAGCTGATGCTCGCGGCCAAGAAGGCCGTTGAGGAGAACACCTCCGGCCTCTCCTCCGAGATCCACACCGGGCTCGCGGCCGTCGACCCCCGCAACGGGAGGGTCGTCGCCTTCTACGGGGGCCCCAGCTTCACCAAGCGTGAGTGGAACGACGCGTTCATGTCCGAGAAGCAGGCGGCGTCGGCGTTCAAGCCCTACGTCCTGGCCGCCTGGCTGGAGGAGGGCAACAGCCTCAACAGCTACCTGTCGGGCAAGGGGCCGATCAAGGCGCCGGGCACCAAGGACATCAGGAACTCCCACGACGTCCCCGGCGGCTCGGTCAACACCATCAGGGCCACCGCCGAGTCCATCAACACGGCGTTCGTGCAGATGGGCATGGAGGTCGGCCTGGACAAGGTCATCCAGATCGCGGCCGGCGCGGGCCTCAGCGAGCAGAAGCTCAAGGAGACCCAGGCCACGCACGCCTTCGCGCTCACCATCGGGTCCGGCCCGGTCACCCCGGTCCAGCAGGCCGGCGGCTACTCGATCTTCGCCAACGAGGGCAAGCACTACGAGAACCACGTCGTGATCGAGGTCACCGACCGCGACAAGACGAAGGTGATCAAGGAGAGCATCCAGCCGACCCAGGTCATCAGCCCCGACAGCGCGGCCGACGCCATCGTCGCGCTGCAGCAGGTGGTCAAGGACCCGCGCGGCACCGGCAGGGCCGCGGCCCTGCCGGACCGGCCGGTGGCGGGCAAGACCGGCACCAACGACCAGAACAAGGAAGCCTGGTTCGTCGGGTTCACCCCGCAGCTGTCCACCGCCGTCGGCATGTACCGGCAGGACAAGAAGACCAACGGCGAGATCTCGCTGGGCGACATCCAGGGCGCCACCTACCCCACCCGGGTGTGGCACGCCTTCATGGCGGAGGCCATGAAGGGCAAGGAGGTCCTCCAGTTCCCGCCGCGCGCCAACGTCGGCGCGGACAAGAACCTCGCGCCCAAGCCCGTCCCGACGCCGACCCCGACGCCGGAGCCCGACGACCAGGGCTGCCTGCCCGGGGACATCACCTGTGAGTCCGGGGACGGCACCGGCTTCCCCGACGAGGACGGTCAGCCGACCACGCCCGACGACCAGGGCTGCCTGCCCGGGGACATCACCTGTGAGTCCGGGGACGGCACCGGCCTGCCCGACGGCGACGGCGGCGACATCGGGGACGGCGGCGACATCGGCAGCGGCGGCGGCCCCCCCGCGGCGGTCGCGCCGGACCCCCGGCACCGGTCGTCCGGGCAGCGTCCCTGATGGACAGCCTCCAGTCGGCGCGGAGCACGGTGTCCGGCCTCGGCGCGCGGGCGGTCCCCTACGTGCCCCTGGCCCTGTTCGCGGGGCTGGGGGCGGTGCTCGCCTACCTGTGGAAGTGGCCCTGCCGCTTCGGCGGGGCCTGGAACCACGGGACCCTGCAGTTCACGAACTTCTGCTACACCGACATCTACCCGCTGTGGTGGAACGAGAAGCTGAACGAGGGCAAGGTCCCCTACTTCGGCCATCCGGTGGAGTATCCCGTCGGCATCGGCGGGATCATGGAGTTCTTCCGCCGGATCGTCACGCCCATGAGCGATCCCGGGACGGCGTTCTACGACCTGACCGTGATCCTCATGGCGCTCTGCCTGGTCGTCGGCGTGCTGCTGATGGCCGCGCTGGCCGGGCCGGCCCGGCGCTGGGACGCGCTCTGGTACGCCCTGGCCCCCGCGCTGATCCTGACCGCCTACATCAACTGGGACCTGGCCGCCAACGCCCTGGCGCTGGGCGCGCTGCTCGCCTGGGCGAAGCAGCGGCAGTGGCTGGCCGGCGTCCTGCTCGGCCTGGCGATCGCCACCAAGTTCTACCCGCTGATGTTCCTCGGCCCGCTGTTCCTGCTGACGCTGCGGACCGGTAAATGGATGCCGTTCCTCAAGACGGCCGGCGGCGCGGCCGGGATCTGGCTCCTCGTCAACGTGCCGATCATGTTGACGGCCTTCGACGGCTGGAAGCGGTTCTACGTCTTCAGCCAGGAGCGCCCGGCCGACTGGGGCTCGATCTGGTATTTCTTCAACCAGAAGCAGTGGCCGTTCCTCGGCGACGCCGAGCGGCTCGACACGCTGGGCGTCCTGTCGCTGGCGGCGTTCTGCCTGGCGATCGCGGTGCTCACGGTGACGGCCAAGACCCGTCCCCGGCTGATGCAGCTGTGCTTCCTCACCCTGGCCGCGTTCATGCTGACCAACAAGGTGTGGTCGCCCCAGTACGTGCTCTGGCTGGTCCCGTTCGCGGTGCTGGCCCGGCCCAACTGGAAGGCGATCGCGCTCTGGCAGGTCGCCGAGTGCTGGTACTTCTTCGCGATCTGGCTCTATCTGGTCGGCATCCAGCCGGGCAACGAGGCGCTGGGCATCACCGGCGACACCTACTTCACCGCGGTATGGGGCCGGGCGATCACCATCCTGATCATGATGGGTCTCGTCGTGCGGGACGTCCTGCGGCCGGACAAGGACGTGATCCGGCAGGACGGGACCGACGACCAGGCCGGTGGTGTCTTCGACGGGGCCCCCGACCGGTTCAGGATCGCACTCTCGTAGTCTCTCCCGGCCCCGGCGGGCCGCCGTCCGGCGGCTCCCGGTGGCCGCTGTCCCGCGGCGGCCGGTCAGTGGTGGTCAATTTCATGATATTTCCGGCTGGCCGTAGAGCATCCTGATCCACCACAATTCCAGCGTATGGTCACCCCCCGCGAGTCTCCGCGCGACACCGCGACGGAGGCACTCATGCTCTGGCTGAGCTCCCGGCTGGGAATCGTCGTCCTCGCCGTCGTGGGGGCCGGGGCGATGTCGGGGGGAGAAGCCGTTGCGCCGTTCCTGGACCGATGGAAGCACTGGGACACCGCGCTCCTCATCACCATCGCCGAGCACGGCTACGGCGGCGACCCCGCAGCCGAGCCGGACAAGGGGCTGCCCGCGTTCTTCCCGGGGATGCCGTTGACGCTCCGCGCGGTGCACGCGGTCGTGGGCGACTGGACGCTCGCCGGGCTGCTGATCTCCTTCGTGGCCGGCGCCGTCGCGATGGTGGCGCTGGCCAGGCTCGCCGAGTTCGAGGGGCCGCCGGGCGCCGGATGGCGCGCGGTGCTGGCGCTGCTGCTCTGGCCGATGTCGGTGTTCCTGTTCACCGGCTACAGCGAGGCCCTGTTCCTGGCCTTCGCGATCCCGGCCTGGCTGGCGGCGCGTCAGGGCCGCTGGCCGCTGGCCGCCGGCCTCGCGGCGGGCGCCTCCTGCATGCGGATCACCGGACTGTTCCTGGCCCTCGCGCTGATCGTGGAGTTCTTCACCAGGCGGCAGGCCGTACGGCAGGCGTGGCTGCTGGTGCTGCCGTTCGTGCCGCCGGCGCTCTACTCCGCCTACCACTACAGCCGCAGCGGTGACTGGATGGCGTGGAAGCACGCCCAGGAGGCCGGGTGGGGACGGCACATGGTGTGGCCGTGGGAGTCGCTGATCACGACGTGGAACTCGGCCATGGGAGAGGGGCGGTTCGCCTGGGCGTTCCGGCTGGAGATAGCCGGGGCGGTCGTCGGGGTCGGGCTCGTGCTGGTCCTGCTCTACCTGCGGCGGTGGAGCGAGTTCATCTATGTAGGGCTCCAGGTCGGCGCCCTGGTCTGCTCCGCCTACTACCTGTCGATCCCGCGCTCGGCGCTGCTGTGGTGGCCACTCTTCCTGCTCATCGCGCGGGCCGGCACCCCGGGCGCGCGCTGGAGACGGTGGGTGATCCTCGGCTACGCGCTGGTGGTCGGCCCGCTGATGGTGCTCAACACGCTGACTTTCATGGACGGTGCCTGGGTGGGGTGACTCTCCTTACCCACCCTTGGCGCGGAGTAATCCAGAAAAGTTATCCACAGGCTGTGGATCAAATGCGCTTCCTGAGGAGGGCGATGTCCTCGGCCTGGCCGGCGGCCGGCGTCTCCACCACGATCGGCGCGCCCGCGCTCCGGCACACCGCGAGGATGGCCTCGGTGTCGATCTGACCCGCGCCGAGGTTGGCGTGCCGGTCGGCGCCGGAGCCCGCGGCGTCGCGCGAGTCGTTGCAGTGGATCAGGTCGATCCGGCCGGTGATCGCCATGATCCGCTCGACCACGTCGGTCAGGTCCTCGCCGCCCGCGTGGGCATGGCAGGTGTCCAGGCAGAAGCCCACGTCGAAGCCGTCGAGGGCCTCCCACAGCCGGGCGATCCGCTCCAGCTTGCGGGCCATCGCGTTGTCGCCGCCCGCGGTGTTCTCGATGAGCACCGGGACCTCGTGCTCGGCCAGGCGCTCGAAGACCTTGCGCCAGTTGTCGAAGCCCTTCTGCGGGTCGTCGCCGGCGTTGACGTGGCCGCCGTGGACGATCAGGCCCTTGGCGCCCACCTCGGCCGCCGCGGCGAGGTGGGCGCTCAGCAGCTTGCGGCTGGGGATGCGGATCCGGTTGTTGAGGGTCGCCACGTTGATCACGTAGGGGGCGTGGACGTAGACGTCCACGTCGGAATCCTTGACCTCCCGGGCCTTGTCGCCGACGACCGGGCCCTTCCAGCTCTGTGGATCACCGAGGAAGAACTGCACGACCTCGGCGTCGCGTGCCCTGGCGTGGGCGAGTGGGTCGTCCTGGTCGACATGGGCTCCGATACGCGGCATGTGTTCGAGCGTAACCCGTTTCGAGGGGCTGTTCACGGGAAGTCGCACGGCGCGCCCCGATGCCCGCTCCCCCCCCCTCGCGCGGGCCGAACGCAAGGAGTCGAAGTGGCTTACTACCGAAGAGGGATCAGCCTGATCGGCCTGATCTACATCCTGGTCGGCCTCTACGTGGCCTGGGTCTACGACTACATCACCCCCAAGCTCCTGAAGGACGTCGCCGAGGCGTTGCTGGCGGTCTTCCTCTGGTTCCTCGTCCTGCTCGGCGTGGACCTGCGGCTGGGCGGCTAGCCATACGCGGCCGGACGGGCGTGGCCGCCGGGCGGGGACCCTACGGGTAGAAACCACCGTGGTAGATGCCGAAGGCCACGCCCACGAACGAGGCCACGATGCCGACGATGTTCAGTGAACGCTCGGCCGTCGTCGCCGAGACGTACTGTGAGTAGAGACCTCCGACGAACCCCACCGTCCCCAGCCACGCCCCGACCGCGTGGGCGCTGGGGATGAAGACGCTCACGAAGGCGATCAGCCCGCAGGCGAGCGTCACGACGCTCAGGACGTTCTCGACGGGGTGCCGTCGCCCGTCGCTGTTCAGCCTGAACCGGGACGGGCGGCCCCCGGTGGACCGGAACACGTGAGGCATGACTCACCACCCCCTCTCCCCATGGT
This sequence comes from Streptosporangium sp. NPDC048886, assembly GCF_055586905.1. NCBI lineage: Bacteria > Bacillati > Actinomycetota > Actinomycetes > Streptosporangiales > Streptosporangiaceae > Streptosporangium > Streptosporangium sp. NPDC048886. Next base: position 183,850 of record NZ_JBVJHH010000010.1, on the reverse strand, counting down.
AGGGAGGTGCCCGGCGCGGCGGCCGTCCAACCCTTGACAGACTGGTAGGCTGGCACGGCTACGTTGCGTGGGGCGTGTCATCGCCCGCCCTCCACCACGGCCGCCGAAATGGGCGTCCGGGGTGAAGACGTCAGCGTCCTCCTGTCACGGCACGGTGTCGTGACCGCAAGAGTCCAGAGGAGGTTGGAAGCCAGCATGCGTCGTTACGAGATGATGGTCATTCTCGACCCTTCGCTCGATGAGCGTACGGTGGCCCCTTCCCTCGACCAGTTCCTCACGGTCGTCCGCAATGACGGCGGCACCGTGGAGAAGGTCGACGTGTGGGGCCGTCGGCGGCTGTCCTACGACATCGCCAAGAAGCCCGAGGGCATCTACGCCGTCATCGACCTGACCGCTGAGCCCGCCACGGTCAAGGAGCTCGACCGGCAGATGAACCTCAACGAGGGCATCCTGCGCACCAAGGTCCTGCGTCCGGACGTGCACTAATCCCCGGCATTTTGTCGGGCGGCAGCCGTACTCTGAGCCGATAACCAGCTAAGGCCGCAGGAAGGGCAGCGCTAGCCATGGCAGCAGGCGACACCACGATCACCATCGTCGGCAATCTCGTCGACGACCCGGAGCTGCGGTTCACCCCGACGGGGCAGGCTGTGGCCCGGTTCCGCATCGCATCCACTCCCCGGTTCCTCGACAAGACGACCAACGAGTGGAAGGACGGCGAAGGCCTGTTCCTGACCTGCAACGTGTGGCGGCAGGCGGCGGAGAACGTCGCCGAGAGCCTCCAGCGCGGCATGCGGGTCATCGTTCAGGGACGGCTGCGCCAGCGGTCTTACGAGACCAAGGAAGGCGAGAAGCGCACGGTCTACGAGGTCGAGGTCGACGAGGTCGGCCCCTCCCTGCGTAACGCGACCGCCAAGGTCAACAAGACCGCCCGTCAGGGCGGTGGCGGTGGCGGCGGCTTCGGCGGCGGTCCCGCCAACGACCCGTGGGCCTCCGCGGCGCCCGCCGCCCCCCAGGGGGGCGGCTACGGCGGCGGTGGTAACAACTACGGCGGCGGTGGCGGTGGCGGCGGCTTCGGCGGCGGCCAGCAGCAGGGCGGCGGCAACTTCGGCGGCGGCGACTTCAGCGACGAACCGCCCTTCTAGGCCGAGCCCTCCAGGTCGGGCGGCCGTCCTGTCCGGACGGCCGGAGACCGCATTCTGAAACCCAGTCCATATCCGCAGCGACCATTCCCGCCGCACGGCGGGGCTCTGAAAGGAGCACCACGATGGCCAAGCCGGCACTGCGCAAGCCTAAGAAGAAGGTTTGCCTGTTCTGCCATGACAAGATCTCCTACGTCGACTACAAGGACACGGCGCTGCTCCGGAAGTTCATCTCCGACCGCGGCAAGATCCGTGCCCGCCGGGTGACGGGCAACTGCACCCAGCACCAGCGTGACGTGGCGACCGCTATCAAGAACGCTCGTGAGATGGCGCTCCTGCCGTACATGAGCACCGCGCGCTAAGGAGGTCCGGACAGATGAAGCTCATTCTCACCAGTGAGGTCTCCGGCCTCGGCGCCCCCGGCGACATCGTCGAGGTCAAGAGCGGCTACGGCCGCAACTACCTGCTCCCCCGCGGCTTCGCGATCCTGTGGACGCGCGGCGGCGAGAAGCAGATCGCCTCGATCAAGAAGGCCCGCGACGCCCGCGAGATCCGTGACCTGGGCACCGCCCAGGAGGTCGCCGGCCAGCTCAAGGCCCTGAAGGTGGTCCTGAAGACGAAGGCCGGCGAGTCCGGCCGGCTCTTCGGCTCCATCACCACGGGCGACGTCGCCGAGGCGGTCAAGGCCGCCGGCGGCCCGCTGCTCGACCGCCGCCGCATCGAGATCGCTCCCGCGATCAAGAGCCTCGGCTCCCACCGGGTCAGCGTCAAGCTGCACCCGGAGGTCTCCGCGTCCCTCGACATCGAGGTCGTCGCGGCCTGACCGGCCATGCGTGAGGAGGGCCCTTCCCGCTCGCGGGGAGGGCCCTTTCCGTATGGGAGGGGCCTTCCCGTATGGGAGGGTCTCCGTATGGAGAGATGGCGGGCATCCGGATAGCGAGACTGCGTCACTCGGGGTCACCGTGCGTCCGTAGAATTCGTGAGTCGTTGCTTGATTTTGGAGGTTTGTCATGGTTCGTCCTTCGATGCTGCTCGCGCTCGGCGCCCTCGCGGTGGCCGCCGTGGCATGTGCGCCGGCTTCGGAAACGACGGCCAAGGCGAGTCCGTCCGCCCCGGCCACCTGCGCCAAGGACCAGCTCACGCTGAAGACCCCGGGCAAGCTGACCATCGGCACCGACAAGCCCGCCTACGAGCCCTGGTTCAAGGACGACGACCCGGCCAACGGCAAGGGCTTCGAGAGCGCGGTGGCCCACGCCGTCGCCAAGCAGCTCGGCTTCGGCACCGGTGAGGTGACGTGGGCCACGGTGAAGTTCGACTCCGCCTTCGCCCCCGGCGCCAAGCAGTTCGACTTCGACCTCAACCAGGTCTCGGTGACCCCCGACCGGGCCAAGGTCGTCGACTTCAGCAAGGGCTACTACACGGTCAAGCAGGCCGTGGTCGCGCTGGACGGCTCCAAGGTGGCCTCCGCGACGGATCTGGCCGCCCTCAAGGACGCCAAGATCGGCGTGCAGGTCGGCACCACCTCCCTGCAGGCGGTCAAGGACGTCATCAAGCCGGCGGCCGAGCCGAACGTCTACAACGAGCAGATCGACGCGGTGAACGCGCTGAAGAACAAGCAGGTCGACGCGGTGGTGGTGGACCTGCCCACCGCCTTCTACGTGACCGCCGCCCAGGTCGAGAACTCCAAGATCGTCGGCCAGTTCGGCGCCACCTCCGGCACGCCCGAGGTCTTCGGCGCGGTCTTCGAGAAGGGGAGCCCGTTGGTGGGCTGCGTGAACGAGGCGATCGACAAGCTGACCTCCTCCGGCGAGCTGGCCAGGATCGAGACCGAGTGGCTCGGCTCGGCCGCGGGCGCCCCGGAGCTGAAGTGAGCCGGACGCACATCCCGGGCGCCGGCCTGAGGCCGGCGCCGGTCGCCCCGCCCGTCCTGGACGGCCTGCGCGGCCGGGACGGCCTGCCCGTCCGCGACGCCCTGTCCGTCCTGGACGGCCTGCGCGGCCGGGACGGCCTGCCCGTCCGCGACGCCCTGTCCGTCCTGGACGGCCTGCGCGGCCGGGACGGCCTGCGCGTCCTGGGTGCCGCCCCCGCCGGAGAGCGGTGATCGCGTGACGGCTCCCACCGAGGAGAACGGTGATCCCGTGACGGTGACCCGGGCCGGCTGGGTGAAGAGCGGGCGGCAGGTGGAGCGGGAGCGGCTCCGCAGGAACAGGTCCATCCGGTCGAGCTCGATCGCGACCGCCTCGACCATCCTGCTGATCGTCCTGCTCGTCTGGGGGTTCACCAACTCGCCCGGCTGGCCCCGGGTCCAGGAGACGTTCTTCAACCCAGAGCAGTTCACCAAGGCGCTGCCGGACGTGCTGAGCGGGTTCCTGCTCAACGTCAAGATCTTTCTGATCGCCGAGCCGCTGATCCTGGTCCTGGGCCTGCTGGTCGCGCTGGCCCGCAACCTCACGGCGCCGGTGTTCTTCCCGCTGCGCGCCCTCGCGGTGGCCTACATCGACGTCTTCCGTGGCGTGCCCACGATCCTGGTCATCTACCTCGTCGGCTTCGGCCTGCCCGCGCTCGGCCTGCAGGGCGTGCCGACGGATCTGGCGACGCTGGGCGTCATCGCGCTCACGCTGTCCTACGGGGCGTACGTGGCCGAGGTGTTCCGGGCGGGCATCGACTCGGTGCACCCGAGCCAGTGGGCGGCCGCCCGGTCCCTGGGCCTCAACCACGGCAAGACCATGCGTTACGTGGTGGTGCCGCAGGCCGCGCGCCGGGTCGTGCCGCCGCTGCTCAACGACTTCGTCTCGCTGCAGAAGGACACCGCGCTGGTGGCCACCATCGGCCCGCTGGAGGCCCTGCGCCAGGCGCAGATCCACGCCGCCAGCACCTTCAACTACACGCCCTACCTGGTCGCGGCGCTGCTGTTCATCCTGCTCACCATCCCCATGGCCCGCTTCACCGACTATCTGGCGGCCCGGTCGCAGCGGCGGCGGGGCCAGTGAACGCGCGCGGCGGGCGGCTCGGCGGCCCCGACCCACGGCCCGGCGGCCCGCCGGGTGAGGAGAACCCATGAGCCTGCTGACCATCGAGGGCGTCTGGAAGAACTACCACGGCCACAGCGTGCTGCGCGGGATCGACCTGTCGGTCGAGGCGCACGAGGTGGTCTGCCTCATCGGCGCCTCCGGCTCGGGGAAGTCCACGCTGCTGCGCTGCGTGAACCTGCTGGAGACCGTCGACGACGGCACGATCCACCTGGACGGCGACGAGATCACCGACGTCCGGGCCGACGCCGACGACGTGCGCAGGCGCATGGGCATCGTGTTCCAGGCGTTCAACCTCTTCCCGCACATGACGGTGCTGGACAACATCACGCTGGCCCCGCGCAAGGTGCACGGGGTCGGCCGGGAGCAGGCCGAGGAGCAGGCGCGTGAGCTGCTGGCCCGGTTCGGCCTGGCGGACAAGGCGGGCGCCTACCCCGACCGGCTCTCCGGCGGCCAGCAGCAGCGTGCCGCCATCATCCGGGCCCTGGCCACCCGGCCCCGCCTGATGTTGCTGGACGAGGTCACCTCGGCGCTGGACCCGGCACTGGTCAAGGAGGTGCTGGAGATCATCCGGGAGCTCAAGGAGGGCGGGATGACCATGATCCTGACCACTCACGAGATGGGCTTCTGCCGGGAGATCGCCGACACCGTCTGCTTCCTGGACGGCGGCGTGCTCCTGGAGCGCGGCACCCCCGAGCAGATCTTCACCGAGCCCCGGCAGCCCCGGACCCGGGAGTTCCTGCAGAGCGTGCTCGACGCCCGGCGGCTGTAGGGCTTCCCCGCGGCGGGGCTCGGCGGCGCGCCCGGCCGGAGACTCGGCGGCGCGGCTCCAGCGGTGCGCCCGGCCGAGGGGCCCGACGGGACTCGGCGGCGGGGATCAGCGGCGGTGCCGGCCGCGGATCTCGGGGCCGAGCGGGTCCGCCGGGGGCCGTACGCCGGCGAGCACGCTGTTGCGCCTGCCGTACACCAGGTAGACCAGCACGCCGAAGGCCATCCAGGCGGCGAAGTACAGCCAGGTGATGACCTGCAGGTTCACCAGCAGCCACAGGCAGGCGACGATCGAGGCGATCGGCACGCCGGGGGAGAGCGGGACGCGGAAGCCGCGCGGCAGGTCGGGCATCGTCCGCCGCATCCTGATCACTCCGGCGGACACGGCGATGAACACGAACAGGGTGCCGATCACGACCAGCGGTTCGAGCGTCAGCACCGGCACGAACTCGGCCAGCAGGATCGCCAGACCGCCGATGAGCAGGGTGGCCCTGGTCGGGCTGTGGTAGCTCCGGTTGATCCTGGCCAGCGGGCGGGGGACCAGCCCGTCGCGGGCCATGGAGAACATCACGCGGGTCAGCCCGACGATCAGCACCAGGACGACCGTGGTGAGGCCGAGGACCGCGCCGATGTTGATGATGTGCACCATGAAGCCCTCGCCCGCCTGACGGAAGGCGTTGGCGAGCGGGGCCTTCGGGCTGATCTTGTCGTAGGAGGTCATGCCGACCATCACCACCGCGACCGCGATGTAGATCACCGTGGTGATCACCAGGCTGCGGATGATGCCCCTCGGGATCGACCGGGGGGCGTCCTCGGCCTCCTCGGCGGCGGTGGCCACGATGTCGAACCCGATGTAGGCGAAGGCGATGACCGCTGAGGCGGCGAAGATGCCGAACCAGCCGAACGCGCTCGTCTGGCCGAAGAGGATGCCCAGCAGCGGTGAGTGCAGGGTGTCGGCGGCCGTCTCGACGGGGGCCGCCGGGACCGGGATGGTCGAGAGGTTGTGCTGGTCGAAGTGCTTGGCGCCGACCACGATGACCGCGCCGACGGCCAGCAGCTTGGCGACCACGATGATCCACAGGGTGCGCAGGCCGACCCGGGCGCCCAGCGCCACCACGGCCGTCAACGCCACCAGGATGAACAGTGCGAACAAGTCGAAGCCCTCGGCCTGACCGGTGATCCCGGCCAGCGGGCCGGGCAGGCGCACGCCGAGGTCGGCGAGCATCTGGGCGGCGTAGAGGGACCAGGCCCGGGCCACCACCGCGGTGGCCAGCAGCAGCTCCATCACCAGCGCCCAGCCGACGATCCAGGCCCACACCTCGCCGAAGATGACGTAGGTGAAGGTGTAGGCGCTGCCCGAGGTCGGCATGGCCGACGACAGCTCCGCGAAACAGAAGGCCACGAGCAGGCAGGTGATTCCGGCGATCATGAAGGAGAGGATCACGCCGGGGCCCGCCATGGTGGCCGCCTGGCGGCCGGCGACGCTGAAGATGCCCGCGCCGATCATGACGCCGACACCCAGTACGATGAGGTCCGCGCGGCCGTAGGCTTTGGGCAGACCGTGGCGCGCACCGGTCCACCGGTCCGTGGCCTCACTCGGCGGCAGGCGACGCACGATCGATAAAGATGCACCTTCGGGCACGACGCGACCCAATCATGGGGGGTTGAAGACCCTTTTGCCGGACGTGTTCACAGTGCCGCAGGGGAATGCCTCGTACAAGAGGTAGCCGGTCACGTGGTGGACACCGCCAGATCACGCACCGATCACCAGCCACGCCCTGCCGTAGGCGCGTAGACCCAGGGTGATCAGCCGGGCCGCCATCCACACCCCCAGCGCCAGCCAGAGCGCGATCAGGCCGCCGCCGACGGTGACCACCAGCAGCGCGGCGGGCAGGTAGGCGAGCGTCGTCCACAGGCTCGCCCAGGCGAGGTAGCGCTGGTCACCGGCGCCGATCAGCACCCCGTCCAGGACGAACACCACCCCGGCGGCCGGCTGCAGGACCGCCGCCACCCAGAGCAGACCGAGCAGCTCCCCGGCCACCGCCGGGTCGGCGCCGAATAGGGCGGGGATGAACGGCCTGGCCGCGACCAGGGCGAGCCCGAGCACCACGCCCGATCCGATCCCCCATATGACCATCCTCCGGGTCGCCGCCCGGGTCCCGGCCACGTCGCCGGCGCCCAGGGTGCGGCCGGTGATGGCCTGCCCGGCGATGGCGATGGCGTCCAGGGCGAAGGCCAGCAGGGTCCAGATCCTGAAGGCGACCGTGTGGGCCTCGATCTGGGTCTCGCCCATGCGGGTGGCCACGGCCGCCGAGACGGTCAGCACCATCTGCATGCACGCCGTACGGACGACCAGGGCGACCCCGGCCGAGCCCGCCGCCCGGATGCCCGCCAGATCGGGCCGGAGCGGCGCCCTGTGCCGCCCGAACACCAGGGCGAGGTAGACCGCGGCGCCGAGCGACTGGGCCAGCACCGTGCCCCAGGCCGAGCCCGCGACGCCCCAGCCCAGGCCCAGGACGAACACGATGTTGAGCACCGCGTTGAGCGCGAAGGAGCCGACGGACACCAGCAGCGGGGTGGCGGTGTCCTGCAGGCCGCGCAGCACGCCGGTCCCGGCCAGCACGAGCAGCATGGCCGGGACGCCCAGCAGGCTGATCCTCAGATAGGTCACCGCCTGCCGGGCCAGCTCGCCCTCGGCGCCGATCAGCTGGACCAGCCAGGGCGCGAGCGGCCAGACCACCACGATGATCGCCAGCCCGACCCCGACCGCCAGCCAGAGGCCGTCCACCCCCTGCCGCATCGCCTGCCGGTGGTTGCCCGCGCCGATCTGCCGGGCCACCGCCGCCGTCGTGCCGTAGGCCAGGAACACGCACAGTCCCACCAGGACGCTCAGCACGGTGCTCGCCACCCCCAGCGCGCCGAGTGCGGGAGCGGGCAGGCGGCCGACGACGACGGTGTCGGTCAGCAGGAACAGCGGCTCGGCGACCAGCGCTCCGAAGGCCGGTACGGCCAGTCGGAGGATCTGCCTGTCGTGGTCGCGGCCGGCTCTGGGGGTAAGAGGCACGGATCCATTGTGCCTCTTACCCCCAGAGCCACCCTCAAAAGGATCAGTCGGACAGTCCGTGTCGTGTGAGGAGAGTCTCGGCGTGTCGCCCCAACTTTCTTTCCTCCACAGGCGGTGGATGATGTTTTCCCAGTACAGGCGGCCTTCCGGGGCTGTGGAAAAGAGTTATCCACAGAACTGTCCCCAGGGTGCCCACATCTCTGGGGAAGAAGTGCACACCTTATCCACACCCCTGTCGACAGGTTGCGTTGCCACTTGGTCCGAGGAGCGGCGAGACTGTCAGACTGGTCGGCTAAAAATTGGGGATGGCGTAACTGTGTTCGAAAGAGGGGGTGTGTGGTGAGCATCGCGGAGCCACCGGTCTTCGAGCCGGGATTCGAGCGCACCCCGCCGAACAACATCGAGGCCGAGCAGTCCGTGCTCGGCGGCATGCTGCTGTCCAAAGACGCCATCGCCGACGTGGTCGAGATCCTGCGGTCCGACGACTTCTACCGCCCGGCCCACCAGATCATCTACGACATCATCACCGACCTCTACGGCCGTGGTGACCCCGCCGACGCCGTCACCATCTTCGACGAGCTGCAGAAGCGCGGCGAGGTCGCCCGGGTCGGCGGCGGCGCCTACCTCCACACGCTGACCGCCGTCGTGCCCACCGCGGCCAACGCCGGCTACTACGCGCGGATCGTCCGCGAGCAGGCCATCCTGCGGAGGCTGATCGAGGCCGGCACCCGCATCGTCTCCTACGGGTACGGCGGGCAGGACGAGGAGGTCGACGACCTCGTCGACCGCGCCCAGGCCGAGATCTACAAGGTCACCGAGCGCCGCACCTCCGAGGACTACGTCCCGCTGGCCGACATCATGCCCGGCGCCCTCGACGAGCTGGAGGCGATCGGCGGCCGGGGCGGTCAGATGGTCGGCGTCCCCACCGGCTTCCAGGATCTCGACGCCCTCACCAACGGCCTCCACCCCGGTCAGATGATCGTCGTGGCCGCCCGCCCGGCCATCGGCAAGGCCCTCGCCCTCGACACCCCCCTGCCCACTCCGAACGGCTGGACCACCATGGGGCAGGTGCAGGTCGGCGACTACCTGATCGGAGCCGATGGCAAGCCCACGCGTGTCGTGGCGGCCACCGACATCATGCACGGCCGCCCCTGCTACGAGGTGGAGTTCAACGACGGCACGGTGATCGTGGCCGATGCTCAGCACCAGTGGCTCACTGATACGCGCGCCTCCCGCAAATCGGCCCGGGCGGCGGCGGTCGGCTACAACCGGACCAAGAACCAGCGGACGTTCGCCGAGGTGCGCACGACGGAGGAGATCGCCGCCACGCTGTGGTGCAACACCGCAGACAAGCGCCTCAACCACAGCGTCGTCAACGCCAAGCCGTTGGAGATGCCCGACCGGGAGTTGCTGATCTCGCCGTATGTACTTGGGGTCTGGCTGGGAGACGGAAGCTCGGACAGCGCTGCTTTCACCACTGGGGATCAAGAGATCGTCGAGTACATGGCGGCCGAGGGGCTCAGGGTGGAGCACCGGGGGCGCATGCTGTACGGGATGCTGCTGCCCGAGCCGGAGCCGATCGCCGAACGGCTGTGCATCGTGTGCGGTATGCCGTTCACGCCCAAAACGTCCCAGGTGCGCACGTGTGGCCGGGTGTGCGGCTGCCGGTCAAGGAATTCCTCCCACGGCCTCTCCGGGGAGCCCCGCTGCCCCGACTGCGGCGGCCCGTCCAGTGGGCTGCGTCTGTGCCGGCAGTGCCGGCACGACCATGGCACGATGAAGGCCCTGCTGCGGAAGCTGGGGGTGCTGAACAACAAGCACATCCCCGCCGAGTACCTGCGCGCGTCCGAGGAGCAGCGTAGGGCCCTGCTGGCCGGACTGTTGGACACTGACGGCCATGTCAACCCCGGCGGGACGGTCCAGTTCGCCGTCACGAGTCGGCGGCTGGCAGAGGACGCCTGGGAGCTGATTCTGAGCTTGGGATACAAGGCGACCTGGACATCCAAGCGGGTGCGGGGACGCACCGAGGCCAGTTCGACCAGCTACGCGATCACGTTCACGCCCTCCGACAAGGTCTTCCGGCTGAGCCGTAAGAACGCCCGCGTGAACACCAACGCTCACCCCAAGGCGACCTATCGGAACATCACTGACGTACGGCCGGTGCCCTCGGTGCCCGTGCGGTGCGTGGAAGTGGACAGCGCCGATCACATGTACCTGGCCGGGCGGACGTGGATCCCGACCCACAACTCGACCCTGGGGCTGGATTTCGCCCGTTCCGCAGCCATCAAGCACGGCATGACCACTGTCGTGTTCTCGCTGGAGATGTCACGCAACGAGATCACGATGCGCCTGCTGTCCGCCGAGGCACGGGTGGCGCTGCACAACATGCGCTCGGGCACGATGACCGACGACGACTGGGCCAAGCTGGCCCGGCGGATGGGTGAGGTGGCCGAGGCGCCGCTGTTCATCGACGACTCGCCCAACATGTCGATGATGGAGATCCGGGCCAAGTGCCGCCGTCTCAAGCAGCGCAACGAGCTGCGCTTCGTCATCATCGACTACCTGCAGCTGATGTCCTCGCCGAAGAAGACCGAGAGCCGCCAGAACGAGGTCTCGGAGATCTCCCGGGCCATCAAGCTCCTCGCCAAGGAGCTGGAGGTCCCGGTCATCGCCATCTCCCAGCTCAACCGTGGCCCCGAGCAGCGGACCGACAAGCGCCCCATGGTCAGCGACCTCCGCGAGTCGGGCAGCATCGAGCAGGACGCGGACATGGTCATCCTTCTCCACCGGGAAGACGCCTACGAGCGCGAGTCGCCCCGGGCGGGCGAGGCGGACCTGATCGTAGCCAAGCACCGTAACGGCCCCACCGCCACGGTCACCGTGGCCTTCCAGGGCCACTACAGCCGTTTCGTCGACATGGCCCCCCACTAGCGGCACACCCGGAGCGCCGCAGGACCGGACCCCGGGTGTCCCGGCGGGTCCGGTCCTCGTCGTGGGCGGCGCGCCGGGGTGCCCGGGGGCGCCCCGGCCCGGCCGGGTCAGGCGGTGCCCCCGTGCACGATCAGGGCCCAGACGAGGCAGCCGAAGGCGGCCGTGGACGCCACCGCGCGGACGGTGTTCCAGCGGACCCACCTGGCCTCGAACGCCTGGCGGACCGCCGCGGGGTCGGCGATCGCGGCGGGGTCGCCGGCCGCGGCGAGCTGGTCGTTGAGCGGTATGTTGACGGCGAAGGTGACGACGAGCACCGCCCCGTACAGCACGAGGCCGGCCACGATCCAGGGGAGCACGGGCCGGCCGCCCCCGCTGAGGTGTAGCACCCCCGCCAGGATGGTCAGGATCAGCGCGCCGCCGAACGCGAGGGCGAACCAGCCGTTGAGGATCTTCACGTTGATCCACTGCATCGCGCTGATGAAACTCCGGTCGTCCGTGCGGCTCAGGCCGAGCATGACCGCGCAGGCGAACGAGTAGAACAGGCCGGCGGTGAGCCCCATGGTCAATGTGGACGCGGCCAGCGTGGCGGTTCTCAACAACTCGAACATCCCATCCTCCGTCAATGAAGATCAAATTCTTGGGCGGGTGAGCCGGGCCCGCTCCCGCCGGGCCCGGCTCCACACCCGTGGGCCCGGCCCTCAGCCCTTCCAGACGCCGGTGGCCGCGGCGTCTCGCGCGTAGTCGGCGAAATCCCGGGGCTCCCGGCCCAGGGCGCGCCGGACGCCGTCGGCCAGATGGGCGTTGCGGCCGTCCAGGACCTTGGTGAACAGCCCGGTCAGCAGCGTCGCCTCCTCGGCCGGCATACCGTACTCCACGAGCGCGGCCACGTACTGCTCCGGGGATACCGGCACGTACCGTACCTCCCGGCCGGCGGCTTCCGCGATCTCCAGGGCGGCGTCGGCAAAGGTGAGCAGCCGGGGGCCGGTCAGCTCGTAGATCTGGCCCGCGTGCCCGTCCTGCGTCAGCGCCGCGACCGCGACGTCCGCGATGTCGTCGGCGTCGACGAACGGCTCCGCCATGTCCCCGGCCGGCAGCGCGACCACGCCGCTGAGCACCGGCTCCAGCAGGTAGTGCTCGCTGAAGTTCTGGCAGAACCAGCTCGCCCGCAGGATCGTCCACTCGGTGCCGGCCTCCTGCATCGCCCGCTCGCAGACCTGGGCCTCCTCCTCGCCCCGGCCGGACAGCAGGACGAGCCGCCGGACGCCGCTGTCGGCCGCCAGCTCGGCGAACGAGCCGATCGCGGCGGCGGCGCCGGGGAAGGCCAGGTCCGGGTAGTACGTCACGTACACCGACTCCACATCCCGCAGCGCGGGCGCCCAGGTGGCCTGGTCGTCCCAGTCGAAGGGGGGCCTGCCGGAGCGGGAGCCGACGCGGACCGGCAGGTCGCGGGCGGTGAGCCGGTCCACCACCCGGCGTCCGGTCTTGCCCGTGCCGCCGAGGACCAGTGTCGTTGCCTGTCGCGTGTTTTCCGTCATGCCATTAGTGAAGCGCCTGAAGGGTTGGACGGAACATGGTTGAGAGGCGCAACTCCATGTTTGTGCGTCTAAAATCAGGCGCATGGATGTACTGGCGGGACTTCTGGACGGGCCGAGAGCCCGGGGCGCGTTCCTGCTGCGGTCGATCCTGTCCCCGCCCTGGTCCATGCGGATCCAGGACCGGGCGCCGCTCACCCTGGTGGCCATGGTGCGGGGCCGGGCGTGGGTGGTCCCCGACGGCGGCGAGCCCGTGCGGCTGGGCCCCGGGGATGTCGCGATCATGCGCGGTCCGGATCCCTACACGGTCGCCGACGACCCGGCGACCCCGCCCCAGGTGGTGATCCATCCCGGGCAGCACTGCACGACCCTGCGGGGCGAGCCCCTGGAGGAGGCGATGGACCTGGGCGTGCGGACCTGGGGCAACAGCCCGGACGGCTCGACGGTGATGCTCACCGGCACCTACCAGATGCACGGGGAGGTCAGCCGGCGACTGCTCGCGGCGCTGCCCGCCCTGCTGGTCCTGCCCGACGACGCCTGGGACTGCCCGCTCATCCCGCTGCTCGGCGACGAGATCGTCAAGGACGACCCGGGCCAGGAGGCCGTTCTCGACCGGCTGCTCGACCTGCTGCTCATCGCCGTCCTGCGGGCCTGGTTCGCCCGCCCGGAGGCGGAGGCCCCGGCCTGGTACCGGGCCCACAGCGACCCCGTGGTGGGACGGGCCCTGCGGATGCTCCACAACAATCCGGCCCACCCCTGGACCGTGGCCGCGCTGGCCGCCGGGACCGGCGTCTCGCGCGCCTCGCTGGCGCGCCGCTTCACCGACCTGGTCGGCGAGCCGCCCATGGCCTTCCTCACCGGCTGGCGGCTGGCCATGGCCGCCGACCTGCTGCGCGAGAGCGACGTGACCATCGGCGCGGTGGCCCGGCAGGTCGGCTACGGCAGTTCCTTCGCGCTCAGCACCGCCTTCAAGCGTGTGTTCGGCGTCAGCCCGCAGGAGCACCGCGGTCTGAAGGCCCACGACGACGCCGTGGCCTGAAGGCCCACGACGCCGCCCTTGACGGGCACCTCGTCCCCGCCGAGAAGCGTGGCGGCGGAGCAGGCGCCGGAGGGTCCCGCGGCGTCGGCCCGCGCGGCGGGACGGGCGCCCTCCCGCCTGGTGGGAGGGCGCCTGCGCCGTACGGGTTCAGACGACCGGGCGCATGTGGGTGGTGAGGCGGCCGCCCTCGAAGAGGTGGAGGGCGAACTGGGGCGGCAGGCCGTAGTCGACGGGGACCGGCGCGGCGGTCTCCTGGGGGAGCAGCGCGGTGGAGATGACTCCGGGGGCGACGATCAGCGGCAGCCCGGCGAAGGTCGTGCTCGCCGCCGTGTGGGCGTGACCGGCGATCACGGCCACCACCTGGGGATGCCGTCGCAGGACCTGCTCCAGCCGCTCCGGGGCGCGCAGCCCGATGTCGTCGACGTAGGGGATGCCCAGCGCCGCCGCCGGGTGGTGCATCCCCACGATGACCGGGGTCGCGGGCGACTCGGCGAGGACGGTCTCCAGCCAGGCGATCGTCTCGTCCTCCAGGAAGCCCTCCGGCCGTCCGGGGATGCTGGAGTCGCACAGGGCCACGGTCAGGCCGTCGAGCCGCAGGACCTGGTTGACCGGGCCCTCGCCGTCCTCGCCGAGCAGGACCTTGCGGAAGGCCGCGCGGGCGTCGTGGTTGCCCGGGCACACCACCGTCGGGTAGCGCGAGGCGAGCAGCTCGCGCGCGATCTCATACTCCTCGACCGCGCCGTGGTCGGCGATGTCCCCGCTCACGATGACGGCGTCCAGCGGCCCGGGGAGGCCCTCCAGGTGCCGCATGACGGCCCGGGTCCGCTCGACGCTGTCCGGGGAGCCGCCGATGTGGATGTCGCTTATGTGCGCCAGTGTCAGCATGCCCCCACGGTGCCACACGCCGCTCCGTCCCGGCGCGCGGTACGGCCCGCACCGTGCCGGCCGTACCGCTGGGAGGGGCGTCAGGGGAGCAGGACCAGGCGGCCGCGGAGGCCGCCCGCGGCGAGGCGGTCGTGGGCGGCCGCGGCCTGGTCGAGCGGGAAGGTGCCGGCCACCCTGAGGGTCAGCCGGCCGTCGTCGGCGAGCCTGGCGAGCTCGGCCAGCCGGGCCCCGTCGGCGCGGATCCAGACGTTGACCACCCGGGTGCCGCGCAGCGCGACGGGCGCGCCGCCGAGCACGGCCACGTAGCAGCCGCCGCCGCGCACCGCGGTGAGCGCGGCCGTGCCGACCGAGGCGGCGTCGATCGCGCCGTCCGTCCCGCCCGGCACCAGCTCCCGTACGGCGGAGCCCAGCTCGGCGTCGCGGGGCACGAAGAACTCGGCGCCGAAGCCCCGGACGAGATCCTCGTCCCCGGCCCCCGCCACGGCGACCACCCGCAGCCCGCGCGCCACCGCCAGCTCGACGGCGTAGCCGCCGACCCCGCCGGCGGCCCCGGTCACCAGCAGGGTCTGGCCCGCGGCCAGGCCGGCGAGGTCCAGGGCCTGGTCGGCGGTGAGGCCGTTGAGCGGGAGCGTGGCCGCCTGGGCCGGGGTCGCGTGGACGGGCGCGGGGGCCACCGCGGCGGCGTCCAGCACGATCTGCTCGGCGTAGGCGCCCAGGGGGAGGTCGAGCCGGTCGGCCAGGCCGATCACCCGGTCGCCCGCCGCGAACCCGGTGACCCCGGCGCCGGTCTCCTCGACCACCCCGGCCACGTCCCAGCCGAGCCCGTGGACCTCGCGCCGCTCGGCCAGCCCGCCCTCGACGAGCGCCCCGGTCCGGACCGCCACGTCGACCGGGTTGACGCCCGCCGCCTCCACCCGTATCCGCACCTGACCGGTGCCGGGACGGGGGACCGGCACCTCCTCGACCTCCAGGGTCCCGGACCCGCCGAACGTACGGACCACAACCGCGCGCATCCTCGTCTCCATCGCTGTCTCCCTCGCCGATCGGCTGACTGAGACGAACCTAGGGAGTGTTACTCTCCACCGGGAAGTACGCACGTGAAGGTACGTACCGCACCGGAAGGAGCGCCATGGCCACCCAGACGGCCGCACAGCGGCGAGAGGGCGCGCGGGCCGCCTACGACGCCTACCTGGCGGCCTGCCCGGCCAGGGAGCTGCTCGACACCATCAGCGACAAGTGGGTCAGCCTGATCCTGAACGCGCTGTCGGACGGCCCGCTGCGCTACAGCGACCTGGGCCGGATCATCGCGGGCGTCAGCCAGAAGATGCTCACCCAGACCCTGCGCGGCATGGAGCGCGACGGCCTGGTCTCCCGCACGGTCACCCCCTCGGTGCCGGTCCGCGTCGACTACGCCCTCACCGAGCTCGGCCGTGACCTTCAGCCGCTCATGCGGGCCATCAAGGCGTGGGCCGAGAGCCACATCGAGCAGGTCCACAGCGCCCGCGAGGCCTACGACGCCCGCGCCTGACCGGGCGGGTCCGCGGCGGGGTCTAGGAGGGCCGCTCCTGGCCGCGCGGGCTGTCACCCCGGGGGTCGAGGGGGCGCTCGAAGAACGTCTCCAGCACGACCACGGTCCGGGTGCTCGTGACGCCGGGGACGTCGTGCAGGCGCCTGAGCACGGCCTGCAGGTCCTCGGGGCTGGAGGTGCGCACCTTGACCAGCAGGGAGGCGGCCCCGGCGACGATGTGGGCCTCCTCGATCCAGGGCAGCGCGGCGAGCGCGGCGGCGGTCTCCTCGCCGCCCATCCACGCGTTGGCGTCGATCATCACGAAGGCCGCCACGCCCTTGCCGACCGCCGCCGGGTCGACGTCCACCGAGGTCCGTCTGATCACACCACGCAGGCGGAGCTTGCGCACGCGCTCGTGAGTGGCGCCGCTGGACAGGCCCACGGCCTCGCCGAGCGCGGCGTACGACTGGGTGGCGTCGGCCTGGAGCAGGGCGAGGAGTTCACGGTCGATGTTGTCCACGGTGAGCATCGTACTGCCGAACGTAAGTCGGCAATGAAAGAAGTTGACCGAATGCCATCCTGTGTTCTTAAGTATGCACAGAACGAGATCTAAGGATGGGGACGATGGAGACGATCGAGGCGCGCTTCGAGACGCTGGACGACCGGTTCAAGGCATGCCGCGGCGACGACCGCATCGAGCGGCTCCACACGGGCTGCCGGTGGGCCGAAGGCCCGGTCTACTTCCCGGCGGGCCGTTACCTGCTCTGGAGCGACATCCCCAACGACCGGATGCTCCGCTGGGACGAGATGACCGGCGCGGTCGGCCCGTTCCGGCAGCCCGCCGGCTACACCAACGGCCACACCGTCGACCGCGAGGGCCGGCTGGTCTCCTGCGAGCAGGGCAACCGCCGGGTCACCAGGACCGAGCACGACGGCTCCATCACGGTGATCGCCGACCGTTGGGAGGGCAGGCGCCTCAACAGCCCCAACGACGTGGTGGTGAAGTCGGACGGAACGATCTGGTTCACCGACCCGTCCTACGGCATCGACACCGACTACGAGGGCCACCGCGCGGAGAGCGAGATCGGAGCCTGCCACGTCTACCGCGTGGACCCGGCCACCGGGGAGGTCCGGATGGTGGCCGGCGACTTCGTCCGCCCCAACGGCCTGGCCTTCTCCACCGACGAGTCCACGCTCTACGTGGTCGACACCAGGGTCAACCACATCCGCTCGTTCGCCGTGAACGGGGACGGCACGCTCTCGGGCGGTGAGGTGCTCGCCAAGTGCGCCGCGGGCGTCTTCGACGGCATCCGCGTGGACACCGCCGGGCGGATCTGGGCCGCGGCCGGGGACGGCGTGCACTGCTTCGACCCCGACGGCACGCTGATCGGCAAGATTCACATTCCCGAGGCGGTGTCCAACCTCTGCTTCGGCGGCCTGAAGCGCAACCAGCTGTTCATCACGGCCACGTCCTCGGTCTACACCATCCTGCTCACCGTGAACGGCGCCACCCGGCCCTCGTAGGCCGCCCGGCCGGGCGGCGCCGTCACCGCCATGGCCGGCCCGGCCGCACAGTTCGGTCACCGGTCATGACGTGCCGCCGGGGGCCGTGCCGTGCCGCCGGGACGGCGCCGCCCGGTCCCCGGTCACGGCCCGCGGACCGGACGGGGCCGTGGTGGGCATGCGGGTCAGGCCGTGGAACCGCCGTCGACCACGATGTCGCTCCCGACGACGAAGCCCGCGTCCTCGGAGGCGAGCCAGAGGACGGTGCCGGTGATCTCGTCGAGGGAGCCGACCCGGCCGATCGGGAGCTGCTGCTTGACGCGGGCCGCCCGGTCGGCCTCCGTCTCGCCCGGGCGCATGGACATCGCGGTGTCGTGCGGGCCGGGGCTGACCGTGTTGATCCGGATGCCCCGGCCGATGTATTCCAGCGCCGCGGTGCGCGTCAGTGCCGTCACCCCCGCCTTTGAGGCGGCGTAGGCGCCGAACCCGGGGATGCGCTTGTGCGCCCCCATCTGTGAGCTGAAGTTGACGATGACCCCGCCGCCGCCGGCCAGCATCGCCGGGATCTCGTGCTTCATCGACAGGAAGGTCCCGGTCAGGTTGATGTCGACCACCCGGGCGAAGTCCTCCCAGGCCTGGTCGGCCACCTCGCCCGTGGCGAGCACCCCGGCGTTGTTGATCGCGATGTCCAGCCTGCCGTACCGCTCCACGATCTGCTCCACCAGCCCGGCGACCGAGGCGGAGTCGGAGATGTCCACGGTCAGGGCGGCGGCCCGGCCGTCCTCGGCCTCGATCAGCTTCACGGTCTGGCCGAGCGCCTCGTGCCCCCGCGCGGCGACCACGACCTGGGCGCCCTCGCGGGCGAATCCCCGTGCGACGGCCCGGCCGATGCCCGCCCCGCCCCCGGTCACCAGAACCACTTTGTCCTGAAATTTCATGACTGCTCCAAAAATAATTGATCGATCAGTCCAGAACCGTGAGCGCCTGGGTGGCGGCGTCACGCAGGCGTGCGGGGTCCGGCATCCCCTTGGCCGTCAGCCGCAGCCCCTGCAGGAAGACCAGCAGGAACCGGGCCAGCGCCCGCGGGTCGCGGTCGGCGGCCAGCTCCCCCTGCGCCTGTGCCCGGATGAGCGCCGAGGCCAGCGCGGTCTCCAGCGCGGTCCAGTTGGCGTCGACGAACCTGGCGACCGCGTCGTCGCCGGGGAGCAGTTCCCCGGCCGCGTTCGCGATCATGCAGCCGCGCCGCCGCCGGTCACGGATGGAGTCCTCGGCGTAGAACTCCACCAGGCGGCGTACGGCCGGCAGGGCGGCCCCCGGCTGCGACAGCATCTCCACCGGCGAGGGTTCCCTGGTCTCCAGGTAACGCCGCAGGGCCTTCAGGTAGAGATCGTGCTTGCCGCCGAAGGTGGCGTACAGGCTCGCCCGGCCGATCCCCAGGTGCCCCACCAGGTCGGCCATGGAGGTCGCCTCGTAGCCGCGCTCCCAGAACAGCTCCAGCGCCGCCTGGAGCGCGGTGTCCGGATCGAACTCCTTCGTTCTCGCCATGGGGGGACCGTAGACCAAAATGGAACGATCGGTCAAGTAAGGGGTGCGCCGCCTGCCTCGGCGTCGGGCGCCCCGGGCCGGGGGACTACTCCCACCGGAACAGCCGTGCGGCCAGCACGCCGGTGACGAGCACGGTCGCCGCCATCACCACCAGGTGCAGCGGCTGGGGCGCGTGGCCCGCCCACGTGTCGCGCAGCGCCTGGGCGAACGGCGCCATCGGCAGGAAGTCGCCGATCCGCCGCACCAGGTCCGGCAGGAGCTCCCGGGGGACCCACATGCCCGCCATGAACAGCAGGGGGAACATCAGCAGCGAGCCGATCCCGGGGGCGATCTTGGCGTTGGGCGCCATGGCGGCGATCAGCAGGCCGAGCCCCAGCATCGAGGCGGTGCCGAGCAGGAACACGCCCGCGAACGCCAGGGGGCTCCTGGGCGCGGCCACGCCGAGGACCAGGTTGCCCAGGACGATCATCAGGGCGGTCGCGACGGCCGCCACCGCGAGGTTGTTCACCACCTGGGCCACCAGCAACCGGACCGGGCTGACCGGGGTGGTCGACATCCGGCGCAGCACGCCGTTGTCCCGGTAGGTCACCAGGACGCTGGGCAGCGCGGTCAGCGCCATCGTCACCACGGACAGGATCACCATCATGCCGGGGAGCTGGGTGTCGATCACCCGCTGCCCGCCCAGCTCCGGGCTCGCCTCCTGGAAGCCGGGGATGCTGCCCAGCCCCAGCAGGAGCGCCAGGGGGAGCAGGACAGCCATGATCGGGCCGCCCGGCTCCCGCAGGAAGAGCTTCGCCTCGGTCAGGATCATCTTGTTCATTCGGAGATCTTCTTTCCGGTGAGGGCGAGGAAGGCGTCGTCGAGGGTGGCCTGCTCGACCCGCAGGTCGGCGGGGACGACGCCGGCCGAGGCCAGGGCGGTGGTGACCGCGACGAGCAGGTCGCCGGTGCCGGTGACCTCGATCCGGCCGCCCTCGCGGCTCACCTCGGTCACCTCGGGCAGGGCGTCGAGCACCGCGCCGTCGAAGGCCCCGGTGGGCCGGAACCTGAGGCGCTGGCGGGCACCGGCCCGGGAGACCAGGCCGGAGGGGCTGTCGATGGCGACCACCCGGCCGGCGTCGATCACCGCCAGCCGGTCGCAGAGCCGCTCGGCCTCCTCCATGAAATGGGTGACCAGCACGATCGTCACCCCGTCGGCGCGGACCTGCTCGATGAGCTCCCAGGTGTCGCGGCGGGCCTGCGGGTCGAGACCGGTGGTCAGCTCGTCCAGGATCGCCACCCGAGGGGCGCCGACCAGCGCGAGCGCGATGGACAGCCGCTGCTGCTGGCCGCCGGAGAGCTTGCCGTAGGGGGTGTCCTGCTTGTCGCCGAGCCCGACCCGCTCCAGCAGCGCGCCCCAGTCGGCGGGCGCCCGGTAGAAGGAGGCGTAGAGGTCGAGCGCCTCCCAGACCTTGATCTTCGCAGGCAACGCGGAGCTCTGCAGCTGGACGCCGAGCCGCTCCTTGAGCTCCGCGCCGGCCAGGCCGCCGAGCACCCGCACGGTGCCGGAGTCGGGGGTGCGCAGGCCGGCGACGCACTCGACGGTCGTCGTCTTGCCGGCGCCGTTGGGGCCGAGAACGCCGAAGATCTCGCCCTCCTCGACGGTGAACGACACGTCGTCCACCGCGAGCTGGTCGCGGTATCGCTTACGGAGGTTGCTCACCTCGATGACCTTCATGCCGACGACGCTAGGAAGTCCGCGGGCCGTACAGAATCCGTCTGGGCACCCAGCGGGGGTGTAGCCATCTCCACCCCCGGACGGCGTCCAGCGCCACTGGGCACGACCGGCCCGATGGTCGAGACTTTCGGGCATGAGGCGACACGTGGTGGCGATCGGCCGGGCCCTGGCTCTCGGGGCGCTGGCCCTGATGGACGTCGTCCTGTTCGGGCTGGCCCTGGTCACCGCGGCCATGACCGCGCTGGGGCTGATCTTCGTCTTCACTCCCGTGGTCAGGCTGGTCAGGCGCCGCACGATGCTCGCCAGGAGGCTGGCCGGCCGATGGCTGGACGCCGAGATAGCGCCGTCCTACCTCCCGCCCCCGCCCCCGCCCCGGCGCCAGCCCGACGGCTGGTACCGCTATGAGCGCCAGCTCTACAAGACGCCGCGCTGGCCCGAGTGGAACAACCGCTGGAAGTGGATGTTCACCGACCCGGCCACCTGGCGGGACGGGCTCTGGCTGTCGCTGAACCCGCTCGCCGGCGGGGCCCTGCTGCTGCCCCTGGCCGCGGTCGGGTACGGCCTGGCCATGCCGTGGTACTGGACCCCGGCGGCCGCGCCTCTGGGAGCGGCCGTCGCCGTGGCCGGGGTGGCCGCGACGCCCTGGCTGCTGCGCTGCTACACGTGGTGGACCCGGCTGCTGCTGTCGCCCACCGCCAAGTCCATGCTGGCCGGCCGGGTCCAGCGGCTCGACCAGGTCAGGCTGGAGGCGGCCGACTCCCAGGCGGCCGAGCTGCGGCGGATCGAGCGCGACCTGCACGACGGGGCCCAGGCCAGGCTCGTCGCCATGGGCATGACGCTCGGCGCGGTCGAGGAGCTGATGGACAAGGACCCGGCCGCGGCCAAGGCACTGCTGGCCAAGGTGCGCGAGGCCTCGTCCGTGGCGCTCACCGAGCTGCGCGACCTGGTCCGGGGCATCCACCCGCCGGTCCTCGCCGAGCGCGGCCTCGGCGACGCCGTACGCGCCCTGGCGCTGGACAGCCCGCTGCAGGTCACGGTCACCGTCGCGATGAAGAACCGGCCCGAGTCACCCGTCGAGTCGGCGGCCTACTTCTCGATCAGCGAACTGCTCGCCAACGCGGCCCGGCACGGAGGCGCGGACCGCGTGTGGATCGACATCAGCGACCGGGGCAGGGCGCTGCGCGTCACCGTCACCGACGACGGCTCGGGCGGCGCCGACCCCTCCCGGGGCAGCGGCCTGCGCGGCATCGAGCGGCGGCTGGCGGCCTTCGACGGGGTGCTCGCGCTCAGCAGCCCGGCCGGCGGCCCGACCACGGCCACCCTCGACCTGCCGAACGCCTCCGGCTGGGACGCCCCGCCGGACAAGCCCTCGCTGCCCCGGCGCAAGGCCGTCCTCGTCGCGCTCGGCTGGGGGCTGGGCTGGCTCCCCCTGTTCCCGCAGGGACTGGTCGCGATGGCCGTCAAGCTCGCCGGCGAGGAGGAGTTCAGCTGGTTCTACGCCCTCTACCTGCCCGAGCCGTGGCAGTGGCCGGCCATCGTCCTCAACATCCTGCTGGGCCTGGCCCTGTACGGCATGGCACTGACGATCCCCATCGCGCACTCGCGCAGGCAGTGGATGGCAGAGGTGATGACGACCCGTCTATGGTTGAGCAAGTGAGCCCCCGAGTCGTCATCGCCGAGGACCTCTACCTGCTCAGAGACGGCCTGGTCCACCTGCTCCAGGCCCACGGTTTCGAGGTCGTCGCGGCGGTCGAGTCCGGGCCCGAGCTGCTGAGCGCGCTGACCGGCGAGCGGCCCGACGTCGCCGTGGTCGACGTACGGCTGCCGCCCACCTTCACCGACGAGGGACTCCAGGCGGCGCTGGCGGCCCGCCGGGCCGTCCCCGGCCTGCCGGTGCTGGTGCTCTCCCAGCACGTCGAGCAGCTCTACGCCCGCGAGCTGCTGGCCGACGGCTCCGGGGCGGTCGGCTACCTCCTGAAGGACCGGGTGTTCAACGCCGAGCAGTTCGTCGACGCGGTCCGCCGCGTCGCCGCCGGGGGCACCGCGATGGACCCCGAGGTGATCGCCAAGCTTCTGGTCAGCACCGCCCGGCACGGGCCGCTCGGCGCGCTGACCCCGCGCGAGCGCGAGGTGCTGGAGCTGATGGCCGAGGGCCGTTCCAACGCCGCCATCTCCCAGCGCCTGTTCCTCAGCGAGAGCGCGGTCGGCAAGCACACGGCCAGCATCTTCGGCAAGCTCGGCCTCGCCCCCTCCGACGACGACAACCGCCGGGTGCTGGCCGTCCTGACCTACCTCAACGCCGCCCGCTCCCAGCCGTAGCCGCTCCGCCCCGGTGGACGGCCCCGGTCACCGCCCTAGTCGCGTCCGAACGGGGCCATGGCCTTGCAGCCGCCGGGGATCTCGCGCGCCTGGGCGTGCAGGCTTTCGGAGAAGCGGCCGAGCAGTGCGATCAGCTGCTCGCGCTCCCCGGCGGTGAACGTCTCGGAGAGCAGACGCTCGACAGCCGACGCGGACGCGTCGGCCTCCTCCAGGGCGGCCCGTCCCCTCTCGGTCAGGCGGGTCTCCAGCACGTTGCGGTGCCACGGGTGCGCGGTCCGCTCGATGAGCCCCTTGTTCTCCAGGTTGCCCAGGGTCGTGGCCATCGTCTGCGGGGTGACCAGGCACGCGCGGGCCAGCGCGGCGGCCGACATGCCGGGGCTCTCCCCCAGGAAGTAGAGCGCCTGGTACTGCGGCACGGTCAGGCCGGACGGCTTGAGCACCATGTGCTTGAGCGCCATCAGCTCCTGCTCCACCCGCTTGACGTGGCTTCCCAGTCGCTCGTCCGGAGGCATTCCCATGCACAGGATCCTACCCAACGACAGTGTTTGACTAGTTATCAGAGTTCTGTCTATCGTCAGCTCTCGTCTTAGAAGCTGAACTCTGAGAGGCGATAGCCGTGGCGCTTTCCCGACAGGCCGGGCACCGGCCGGGGATCACCCTGGCCACCGTGGCCGTGGCGGGCACGATGTTGCCGATCTCCGTGATGGCCCCGGCCCTCGCCCTGTCCGCCCTCGGGCGGGAGCTGGGGGCCGGACTGGTCGGTCAGCAGTGGGTCCTGCACGGATACAACGTCGCGTTCGCCGCGTGCATGCTTCCCGCCGGGGCACTGGCCGACCGGTTCGGCCGCAGGCGGGTCTTCGCGCTCGGCACGCTGCTGTTCGCGCTCGCCTCGCTGGTCTGCGCCCTCGCGCCGACGATCCTGGTGATGGACCTGGCCAGGGCCGTGCAGGGCGCCGCGGCGACCGGCGTGCTGACCGCGGGCAGCGCGGTCCTGGCCGGTGCCTTCGAGGGCGGGGCCCGGGCGCGGGCGTTCGGCGTCCTCGGCACGGCCTTCGGCGCGGGCATCGCGCTCGGTCCCGTCATCGGCGGAGGGCTGCTCGCGCTGGGCGGCTGGCGGGCGGTGTTCCTGTCCAACGTCGTGGTCGCGGTGGCCGCGGTCGCCCTCGGCGTGCCGCACATGAGGGAGTCCCGCGACCCCGGCGCCACGCGCTTCGACCGGGCCGGGGCACTGACCTTCACCGGCGCGCTCGCCCTGTTCACCCTCGCCACCGTCGAGGGGCCGCAGCTCGGCTGGGCGCACGGGGGCGTCCTGGCGATGTTCGCCGGGGCGGCCGGGCTGCTGCTGGCCTTCGTCGGGATCGAGACGCGGAGCGTCCGCCCGATGCTCGACCTGGGCCTGCTGCGCGACCGCCGCTTCCTCGCGGTCATCTGGATGGTGTTCGCGATGGGCTTCGGGTTCGTCGCCCCCGGCACCTACCTGCCGCTCTACTTCCGCTCGGTCGGCGGAGCGGGTCCGCTCGACGCCGGGCTCAGCATGGTCCCGCTGGGTCTGCCGGTGCTGCTGGTGCCGCCGGCGGCCGGGGCCCTCCTCCGGAGGTTCTCGCTGCGCGCCCTGCTGACCGCCGCCCTGGTCCTGATCGCCGCGGGAGACCTGTGGCTGGTGACGCTGACCCCCGCCGGGGGCTGGACCCAGGTCGCCGGCCCGCTGACCGTCCTCGGCCTGGGCGTCGGACTGGCCTTCGGCCTGATCGACAACGCGGCGGTCAGCGCCGCGCCGCCCGAGCGGGCCGGGATGGCCTCCGGGGTGTTCAACACCATGCGCCTGGCCGGTGAGGCGGTGGCGGTCAGCGTCACCGGAGCCCTGCTGGTCAGCCTGACCCGGTCAGGTCTGGACGGCGACCGCGACCTCGCCAACCGCGTGGTCGCCGGAGACCTGGCCGGGACCCCGCCGCTCGCCGCCGGCGTCTACACCGACTCCCTGCGCCTGACCCTCCTCGCGATCGCCGTCTTCACCGCCGTCTCCGCGGCCGTCTTCCTCTCCCTGAACCGCCGCGCCCGTCCCTGAGCCACCGGACCCGTTCGAACCGCGCCGTGTCTGTCCCTGAGTCACCGATCCGTTCGAACCGCCGGCCCCGTCCGCCCCCCGGCCAACCGCCTCAACCCAAGGAGACCCCATGCCTCTCGTGACCGTGGGCACCACATCCGTCGACTACCGCGTCAGCGGTTCGGGCCCCGGCCTGGTGCTCGTCCACGGCACCGGCGCCGACGCCGACAGCAACTGGGCGCCGCTCGTCGAAGCCGTCGGGCACCGTTTCACCGTGGTGGCGGTCAACCTGCCCGGCGCCGGAGAGACCGTCGACCAGGGGGAGCCGCTGACCGTGGAGGGGCTCGCCGACCAGGTGGCCGCGGCCGCGGCGGACGCCGGGCTGGCGGAGTACCACATCGTCGGCCACTCCCTCGGCGCGGTCGTCGCCACCGCCGTGGCCGCCCGCCGTACCGATGAGGTGCTGTCGCTGTTCGCCCACGCGGGATGGGTCACCAGCGGCCCCCGGGAGATCTTCCAGTTCGACTACTGGGCCCGGCTGCTCCGCGCCGACAAGGAACTGCTCGCCCGGCTGCTCCAGCTCACCGCGATGGGCCCGGCCACGCTCGCGGCCCGCGGGAGCGGTGACTTCGAGGACGCCGCGGCCGGGTTCACCGCCCTGCTCGACGGGCGGATCCTGCGGCAGATCGAGCTGGACGGCAGGGTGGACATCTCCCCGATGCTCCAGCGGATCAAGGCCCCGGCCATGTTCCTCGCCGGCGCCCACGACCTGATCGTGCCCCCGCGCCACCAGCGGGAGCTGGCCGACCGCGTCTACGGCGCCGGCTACCGCGAGGTCGAGGGCGGCCACGCCCTGCCGTTCGAGAACCCGGAGCTGTTCGTGGCGGTCGTCGCGGAGTGGCTGGACGGGTTCTGACGGGCCGGGCGTGGCTGGACGGGTTCTGACGGGCCGGGCACGGCAGGCGGCCCCGCCGTCCCCGCGCGGGAGGGCGTCAGCCGCGCCCGACCAGCCCGGTCTCGTAGGCCGTGATGACCGCCTGGACCCGGTCGCGCAGTCCGAGCTTGGTCAGCACGTTGCTCACGTGAGTCTTGACCGTGTGCTCACTGACCACCATCGTGGCCGCGATCTCGGCGTTGGACAGGCCGCGGCCGAGGAGTCCGAGGGTCTCGCGTTCCCTGGCGGTCAGCACGTCGAGCCCGGCCACCGGGGCTGAGGGTCTGGCCTGCTTGCGGACCATGTCGTCGATCAGCCGCCGGGTCACCGACGGCGCGAGCAGCGACTCGCCGGCGGCCACCACCCGGACCGCGTGGACCAGGTCGTCGCGGCGCACGTCCTTCAGCAGGAACCCGCTGGCCCCGGCGTGCAGCGCGTCGTAGACGTAGTCGTCCTGGTCGAACGTGGTCAGCATGAGCACCTTGGTGGAGGTCTCCTCGCAGACCACCCGGGCGGCCGCGATGCCGTCCATCCTGGGCATCCTGATGTCGAGCAGCAGCAGGTCGGGCCGGTGCTCGCGGACCGCGGCGACCGCCTCGGCCCCGTCGCCCGCCTCGGCCACGACGGCGATGTCCGGCTGGGCGTCCAAGATCATGGAGAACCCGCCCCTGACCAGCTCCTGGTCGTCGGCCACCACCACACGGATGCTCATCAGCCAGCCCTCCCCTTCTACGGAGCCTTCGGAGGATTCCTGAGCCTTCCCGGAGTTTCTCCTCGAAGCCCGACCCGTGCCGGGGAGCCTCGCATGTACGACCATATTGGTCAGCGCCTCGGCCCGTGCCTCCCGGGCGGTCCGGGCCCCTCCCCTGTACGGCCGGCCGCTCCCGTCCGCATGGAGGAGATATGCGGTGGCTGGGAGGTTCTTGTCGGTCCCACCGGCTACGGTTCTGTTGACGTACGGCCACCGCGGATGGCGGTGCCGTTCAGGACGGAGGGATGATCAGGTGAAGATCCAGGTTGACCGTGATGTCCTGGCCGACGCGGTGGCCTGGGTCGCCCGGGCGCTGCCGAACCGTCCGGCTCTTCCCGTGCTCTCCGGGCTGCTGCTGGAGGCCGACGACGACCTCGTGCTGTCGGCCTTCGACTACGACGTCTCCGCCCGGGCCTCGATCGAGGCCGACGTGGCGGAGCCGGGCCGGGTGCTGATCCCCGGCCGGATCCTCGCGGAGATCACCCGGAGCCTGCCCGCCGAGCCGGTGGAGATCGCCATCAGCGGTTCCGAGGCGGTGCTGACCTGCGGCAGCGCCGAGTTCGGCCTGCTCACCATGCCGGTGGAAGACTTCCCGACCCTGCCGGCCATGCCGCCGAAGATCGGCGCGATCGGCGGCGGGGTCTTCGCGAGCGCGGTCGGCCAGGTGGCCCCCGCGGCCAGCCGCGACGAGACGCTCCCCATGCTGACGGGCATCCGGGTCGACATCTCCGGCGAGACCGTGGCCATGGCCGCCACCGACCGCTACCGGATCGCGGCCAGGGAGTTCGGCTGGCGTCCCGAGCGGCCCGGCGGCACGGCCGCGGCCATGGTGCCCGCCCGGGTGCTGGTCGAGGTGGCCAAGTCACTGCGCGGCGGCGAGGTGTCGATGGCGCTGGGCGACGGGGTCGCGGGGTTCGAGAGCGTCGGCCGGAGCACCACGGTCCGCCTGCTCGACGAGCAGTTCATCGACTACCGCGCGCGGCTGACCGACGACTGGCCGATCCGGGCCGACGTCCGGGTGGCCCCGTTCATCAGCGCGATCAAGCGCGTCGCGCTGGTCGCCGAGCGCAACACCGCGATCCGGCTGTCGTTCGGTCAGGGCCAGGTGCTCATCCAGGCGGGCGGGGGCGACATCGGCCGCGGCGCCGAGGTCCTGGACGCCGAGCTGTCCGGTGAGGGCATCCAGATCGCCTTCCAGTCCCAGTTCCTGCTGGACGGTCTGGCCGGGGTCGAGACCGAATACGTCCGGCTCAACCTGCAGTCCCCGAGCCGGCCGGCCCTCATCACCGAGGTCCCCGGCGACGCCGACCCCGACTTCCGCTATCTCGTGATGTCCCTGCGCCTGCCCTGACGGCCCTCACCCGGCGCCGCCCTCTCCCGGCCATCCGAGAGACCTCAGGTAGCGCCTGAAGGGCCTCAGGGCGGCGTCTGACCGGCTTCCCCGCCCGGCTGGCCCGCTCCCGTCCGGCGCGACGACCTCAGACGACCTGAAAGGGCCCCACCCCCGGCGGGGTGGGGCCCTTTCAACGTCGGGGCGGGACCGGTGAGGAGGTGGGAGAAGTCAGGAGGAGAGCTCCTGCGCCTCGGTCAGGGCGATCAGGATGTGCTCCATGCACGCGTGGCCGGCGCGCTCGGCGGCGGCCGCGTCGCCGGCCGCGATGGCGCGGGCGATGGCCTCGTGCGGGATGTAGGTGCTGTTGAGCGAGGTGCCCGCGGCGGTGATGCTCGCCCGCAGGGCGGCCGAGAAGTCCTCGTAGAGGTCGATCAGGACCAGGTTGTGGGTGGCCTGGACGACGGCGATGTGGAAGGCGAGGTCGGCCTCGACGAACGCGTTGGGCTCGCCGAGCTCCCAGGCACGCTCCCGTTCGGCCAGGGCGGCCTCGATGCGGACGATGTCGGCGTCGCTGCGCCTCGTCGCGGCCAGCCGGGCGGCCTCGACCTCCAGCGCGCGCCGTACTTCCAGGATCTCCAGCTGCTCGGCGGTGCGCAGCCGCCGCAGCATGGCCCCGGACAGCTCGCTGGTGGCGCGGACGTAGGTGCCATCGCCCTGGCGGCACTCCAGCAGCCCGGCATGGGTGAGCGCCCGCACCGCCTCGCGCACGGTGTTGCGACCGACCCCGAGCTGTTCGGCGAGCACGGTCTCGGTGGGAATCTTCGCGTGCATCTGCCAGGAGTTCGAAGTGATCTGCTCCTTGAGCTGATCGATCACCTGGTCGACGAGAGACGCACGCTGCGCCGTACGCAGACTCACAGTCCGCCTCCTCCGGGGAAACCAATCATCCTATGAGTCAATGACTGGTCGACCATAATAATTCCGGAGGCGGAAAAACAAATCCGGAGCCCCAGCGGGTGAGTGGTTTTACCGAACCAGCGCCGAATCGACCGTCACACCAACCATCGCACTCCGGACTCCGGCGGCTTCGAGCGCCCTACGGTATGCGCTCGCCTGCTCCTCGCCGGCACCGACCCGGCTGTAGAGGTCGCCGAGCTCGCGCCAGACCCGCGCGACCTCCCGGTCGGGGCCGGCGGTCCCGGAGCGCAGGCCGTCGAGCAGCTCGCAGGCGCTGTTCAGGATGGCCGTGACGTCGCCCTCGCCGCGGGTGAGCGCGACCTGGGCGAGGACCAGATGGGCGGTGGCCGCCGTGACGCCGCTCTGCCCGCCCGGCGTGTCGAGGACGGACCCGGCCAGGTCGGCCGCACCCTCCACGTTGCCGCTCCGGAGCTGGACGTAGGCGAGCACCACCAGGCTCTTGGCGTGGTCGTGCGCCCGGTCGGAGAAGGCGCCGAAGACCCCGCTCGCGGCGGTCGCGAGCTCGTGGGCCTCGTCGAGCCGCTCCTCGCCGACGGAGGCGGTGAGGCGCGACCAGTCCATCGCGATGCGGGCCAGCCGGAAGGCCATCCGGGCCGGCCGGCCGGTGGCGATCGCGTCGTCGGCCAGGCGGACGGCCAGCGCGGAGTCCTCGCCCTCGGCGGCGGCGATGCTCGCCTGCCAGAGGGAGTGGATCTCGGCGACGCGGTTGACCACGGCCGACACGCCGTTGACCGACAGGATGTGCCGGACGTAGGACAGGCCGGGTGAGTCCGGCCCGCGGCTGGCCTCGGTCTCCATCAGGGAGGCGGCCAGATCGACGGCGATCTCGCCCTGCGTCAGGGCCAGCCGGTTCACCTGGGTGAGGGCCTGGGCCGCCAGGTCATGGGCGCGCAGGGTGTCGCCGGCACGCTGGTAGCAGCGGCTCAGCGCCACGGTCAGGGGCAGGTCGGCCAGCCGTTCGGGGTGGGCGGCAGCCTCGCGGCGGAGCCGCTCGAACGCCTCCACCGCCGGGCCGATCCGGCCCTGTGCCTCCAGGGCGCGGGCCCGGCCGAGCCGCGCGTGCGCGGCCAGCATGGCGTTCTCCTCGCCGACGACCTTGACGATCTCGCCGAACCGCTCGGCGGCGGCGGACGGGTCGCCGTGCTGCAGCTCCAGCTCGGCGTGGCGCAGCCCCAGCTCGGTGTCGATGCGCTGGCGCGGTTCGATCCCGTGCAGCAGGAACTCGGTGGTGCACCCCAGCCGTTCGGCGAGAAGGCGCGCGACCACCGGAGTCGGCGTGCGCTTGCCCGACTCGATGAGGGAGACGTAACTGTCGGAGAGGTCAGGCCCGGCTAGCTGGGCCTGGGACATGCGCCTACTCAGCCGCAGTCCGCGGACGCGGTCACCGATGGTTCCCTGACTCGGCATCTGATCTCTCAGGGCGGGGGATGGTCAATGTTCCCGCCATGATTGCATGAAGCAGTCGAATCGGGTAACCCCACGTGAAGAATCCTCAGGTGGACTCTTGTCGAGCCCCATGCCATAAAGGACATGGGGGGACTAATCATCCGAGTCGTTGCCTCCGGGGAACAGCATCTGGCAGACCTCCAGGTAGAGGGTCTCCGGATACGGGATATAGGTGACCGTCGACAAAGCCTGATCTTGACCGGCCGATTCCAGGACGAACTCGCCGTAGCCCAGCATCCGGCCGAGCAGTGAGCGCTGGAAGCTCATGTCCGTCACCTTGCCGAGCGGCATCATCGCGACCTTGCGCGTGATCAGACCCGTGGTGAGAAGCATGCGCTTGGAGGTGACCACGAAGTAGTCGACCGACCACTCCGCCACCTTCCACACGAAGCGGATCAGTAACAGCAGCCATGCCCACCAGACGATGACGAGCGCGCCGCCACCGCCTTGGTCGCCGAACCACTTGCTGAGCAGTCCGGCGAGGATCAGGCCGCCGAAGACCTCGGCGACCGGACGGAGTAGTACGGCCGGGTGACGCCGCACCATGATGACCTGGTGTTCGTGGGGGAGTAGGTAGCGGTTGACCGACGAGGGAGCGGAGTCCCCGTGGGTCACCAACCTCATGACAGATGGGAAACGAACTGGGCCAGGGAATTGGCCGCCGTGTATACCGTGTCCATGGCACCCCTCACCGCGTTCGCCGCGTCACCTGGTCGGGTGAACAGGAAAAACGCCACGAAGGCGGCACCGCCATACGTGAGAACTTTCTTGACCTGCACTGCGGCCTCCTACTACCACTGCCCACTGCACCCGCCGTATACATTACCCACGCCATAGGCGAGGTAAAGCGCATCAGCCATTACGGTCTCGGCCCGTCCCGAAAGCCCTGCTCCGGCTGATGTGTTCTGCGTCACCCGCGCTCACTCGCGACCAGCGCGAGGACCTCCAGGTGTTTGCGGGCGATCCGTTCGACCAGCCCGGGATGGGCGTGGCCGGTGACCTCCAGCGCGCCGTAGTGCGCCGCCGCGATGCAGCGGATCACGGTGGTCGCCGGGTGCACTTCGGAAAACTCATCCCGCAGCGCGGCGCTGACGTCCTCGTAGGGGTCCGGCTCCGCGTCCGGGATGACTCGCTCGCTCATGGTTCTCCCTGGTGTGCGCCCACGGCCCGGTGGACCGGGGACACAGAAGAGATGTCTTCGTCACTACCGGTACCCACATAAGCACACTGTGTAACGGAGAAGTGGCGGAACGACTCTCCCTTGGGAAGGAAGATTACTTAGACGACCCCGTAAAGGCGGTCACCGGCGTCGCCGAGACCCGGAACGATGTAGCCGTGCTCGTTCAGCCGCTCGTCCAGAGCCGCGGTCACCAGGCGGATCGGCCTGTCGCTGCCGGCGAAGACCTCGTCCATGTGGGCGATGCCCTCGGGAGCGGCCAGCAGGCACAGCGCGGTCACGTCGTCGGCGCCGCGCTCGAAGAGGAACTCGATCGCCGCGGCCAGGGTCCCGCCGGTGGCCAGCATCGGGTCGACCACGTAGACCTGCCGGCCGGACAGGTCGTCGGGCAGGCGGGTGGCGTAGGTCTCCGCCAGCAGCGTGGACTCGTTGCGGATCATCCCGAGGAAGCCGACCTCGGCCGTGGGCAGCAGCCGGGTCATGCCGTCCAGCATGCCCAGGCCGGCGCGGAGGATGGGGACCACCAGCGGGTACGGCTGGGCCAGCCGTACGCCCTTGGCGGCGGCGACGGGGGTCGCCACCGTCACCTCGGTGGTGCGGACCTGACGGGTCGCCTCGTAGGCGAGCAGCGTCACCAACTCGTCGGCCAGACGCCGGAAAGTGGGCGAATCCGTGTTCACGTCCCGCAGCACCGTCAGCTTGTGGGCCACCAGCGGGTGGTCAACGACCAGGGTCTCCATGGGCGCCAACGGTATCTCGGATGGCAGCTCAGGAGATAACAGACCACACGTACGTGACATCGCCCGCTCACGCGGATTTGATCACAATTTGGTCGGAGAGGCGTACGGTGATGGGCTGGTTCTGAAAGCATTGACATCCGTAGTGAACGCATCGGTGGGGATGACCATGGCAGACGAAGACTCGCTGGACTTTGCCATCGTGGTCTATCGCGAGGACGAGACCTGGGAAGCGGAGATGCTCCCGGTGGCGCTCGTCTCGGATCTCGACGGCCTGATTCACGCCCTGCGCCAGCAGCCGAGCATGAACGGGACGATTGGCCTGGTCGCCGTGGGGGATGAGTTCTTCGTGGCGTTACGGGTGTTCGGTGAGCGGGTGGAGGTCTTCCTCTCCGACATCGCCGCGTCCTGGGACTTCCCGCTCGCGCAGCAGGCGCTGGAATACCTCGACGTGCCGGTCCCCGACGAGGACGAGCTCGAGGCGATCCTCCAGGACGAGGAGACGGCGCTCCCCGCGGGAGACCTGTCGATCTTCGCCGACCTGGGCCTCGACGAGATGGAGCTCGGCATCCTGTCCGGCGACATCGACCTGCTCCCCGAGGACGTGCTGTCCAGCATCGCCGCGCGGCTGGGGTTCTCCGAGCCGTTCGAACGCGCCATCGACTCGGTGTTCGGCTGACCTCGGGAGATCGGCCATGGCCTCCAGACCATCCGGCAACAGCGTGTTCTCGGCAGCCTTCGTCCGCACCGCGGACGGATGGAACGGCGCGGAGGTCGACCTCAGCGCCGCCGAGATAGCCGACGACCTGGGCGACGCCGTCCAGGAGCACCTCGGGCTCACCGGTGACGAGCTGGCCCTGCTCTGCGTGGAGGTGGAGGACGAGTGGTTCGCGATCGTCCGCTACCAGGGCGACCAGGAACCCCGCACGTTCCTCTCGGACGCCCAGGCCGGGATCTCCGACGAGCTCGGAGAGCTCTTCAGCGAGCTGGCCGGGGTCGCGCCGGACAAGGACACCCCCGACCTGGGCGTACGGCCCGCGGGTGACTTCGAGCTGCTGAGCGACCTCGGCGTGAGCCCCGAGGAGCTCATCGAGCTCAGCATGGAGGAGGGCGTGCTCCCCGCGGACACGCTCTCGGTGATCGCCGAGCGGCTCGCCTTCGCCGAGGAGCTCGATCGGCTGCGGTGACCGACTACGTCCCGCAGATGCGGCTCGCCCTGGCGCAGGCCGCGGCCGCCGGCGCCCGTGGCGAGGTGCCGGTCGGCGCGGTCGTCCTCGGCCCCGACGGGGCGGTGCTGGCGCAGGCCGGCAACGACCGGGTGTCCCTGCGCGACCCCACCGCGCACGCCGAGGTCCTCGCCCTGCGGGAGGCCGCGCGGGCCTGCGGGGAGTGGCGGCTGACCGGCTGCACGCTGGTGGTCACGCTGGAGCCCTGCACGATGTGCGCGGGGGCCGCGGTGCTGGCCAGGGTCGACCGCGTCGTGTACGGTGCCGCGGACGCCAAGGGCGGGGCCGCCGGCTCGCTCTGGGACGTGATGCGGGACCGCCGTCTCAACCACCGGCCCGAGGTCGTCATGGGCGTGCTGGCCGACGAGTGCGCCGGCGTTCTCACCGAGTTCTTCGCCGTCCGCCGGATGCGCGAGCAATAGTGGTTATCCGGTAAGCTGCTCGGCGGTGGTGTCGCCTAGTGGCCGAGGGCGCACGCCTCGAAAGCGTGTGATGGGGCAACTCATCCGTGGGTTCAAATCCCACCACCACCGCCACCGAGAAAGGCCCTTGACCCACTCGAACGGGTCAGGGGCCTTCTCCGTGTCGGCTCCCCCGCTCCCGGCCTGTCAGGCGGGGCTCCGCAGCAGGTCCGTCACCGACCCCGGCATGTCCAGCAGCGTCGCGCTGTCGCGCTCCGACAGGCCCGCCTCGCGCAGCCGTACGGCGAGGGCACGGGTGCTCTCGTCGAGCTGCGCGCGCTCGCGCCGGTAGGAGGTGAGCACCTCCTGGGGCAGGCCGGGCAGCTCGTAGACGTATTCGACGGAGACGGGGGTCTCCTTGGGGAGACCGAGGCAGAAATGCTTGACCGCCTCCACCTCTTCGACCAGCTCGGCCAGGCTCTCGCCGGAAACGCTGCCCGGGGCGCCGACGGCGAGGGCCACCCACACGTCGCCCCCGGTGTCGAGCGCTCTGCTGCGAGTGACCTTGAAGGTCAGGTGGTGGGCGGTCATTCCATCCAGTCCCTTCCGAAAACGCGCTCCAGGTCTGTGGCCAGATGGGCCAGTGCTTCGAGTGTGACACCTCGGACGGGGACGGTGGCGCGTGCTATGACGATCTGGTCGGTGTCGAGCAGATGGAGCAGCCGCACCGACCTGGTGGTCTCGACCCAGTCGACCCGCAGCCCGTGCCGGCGGGCGAGCTCGTAGATCCGGTCACGGATCTCTTGGTAGGTGCTCAGCACCCGGTAAAGCTAACGAGGCCCGGGGCGCCCGAGGAAGGGCTCTCATGATTCGGTCACGGGGTCCCGGGCCGAATCCCCTCCGCCGCCGGACGGAAAAGGGCTCCCGGGATGCCGGGAGCCCTTTCGGCGTTCTCAGTCGTCAGCGGAGATCTCCAGGACGCGGGCGTGCAGGACCGAGCGCTGGTGCAGCGCCGAGCGCAGCGCGCGGTGCAGGCCGTCCTCCAGGTAGAGGTCGCCGCGCCACTGCACCACGTGCGGGAACAGATCACCGTAGAACGTGGAGTCCTTGGCGAGCAGGGAGTGCAGGTCGAGCACCGCTTTAGTGGTGATCAGCGTGTCGAGCCGGACCTGTCGCGGCGGTATCTGCGCCCACTCGCGATGCGAGAGGCCGTGCTCGGGGTAGGGCCGTCCGTCACCGATCAACTTGAAGATCACACTATGTAGTTTAAGAGAGATTCGGACTGTTTGCCTGCCCGGTTGTTCTTATCGCAGCTCAACGGCCTGTGTCAGATGTCGCCGGCGAAGGTGTCACACCTGGTGGGGTCGCCGCTCTCGTAACCGGTGGTGAACCACTTGACACGCTGCGCCGACGTTCCGTGGGTGAAGCCCTCGGGGTCGATCCGGCCCTGGGTGCGCTCCTGGATGCTGTCGTCGCCCACCGCCGCGGCCGCGCTGAGCGCCTCCTCGATGTCGGTCTGGCTGAAGGGCTTCTCGAACAGGCCGGTCTCGTAGGCGTTCTTGGCCCAGGCTCCGGAGTAGCAGTCGGCCTGCAGCTCCAGCCGGACCGAGCCGCTCTCCGGCCCCTGCCGGTCGCCCTGGGCCCTGGCGTTGGTGCCGAGCAGGTTCTGCACGTGGTGACCGTACTCGTGCCCGATCACATAAGCCTGGGCGAACGGCCCGCCCTTGGCGCCGAACCTGCTCTCAAGCTGCTCGAAGAAGGACAGGTCCAGGTAGACCTTCTGGTCGGCCGGGCAGTAGAACGGGCCGACCGAGGAGTCGGCCGCGCCGCAGGCGGTGTTCACCTGGCCGGAGAACAGGACGGTCTTGGCGGGCTGGTAGTCCTGCACGACCTTGGGCCAGTAGTCCTGGATGCTGTTGACCACGCCGACCACCCGGCACTCCTCGTTCTGGTCGGCGTCCTGCCCCGACTTGCACTGGGCGCTCAGGTCGGAGCTGGGGCCCACCGGGGCGGGGTCGCCGCCGGTGATGTCGCCGGGGTTGATCCCGAATATCAGCGCCACGATGAGCGCGAGGATCCCGGCCGCACCGCCGCCGACCGCGAGACCGCCTCCGGGGATCCTTCCCCGGCCGCCGCTCTCGACCTGTGAGCTGTCCAGCTGGGCATCGTCCTTGAAATCCATCGCCGACGTCCCTTCGATCCGCTTGGGACCCTCCGACTGCCCCCGGAGGGGCCGGGCATGCCGGGGGGCTGGGATGCCTCTGCAGGGACGCCGCGACGCCGTGGCCCGCCGGGCCGGTGGCGGGGTGGGCGACCTGCGCTGTCGCGCCCGCTCCGCGGCCGGGCGCGTTCCTGCCGGTGGCTCTGTCAGACATTCCCCGCACGGTCCTGTCTACGCCGTCCGGTGACCGCCGCCCGGCCGGCTCCCTGCGCCCTGCCGGCCGGGTTGGTCGCACCACTCTGTGCGAAACATGTATCTCCATTTACGACTTTCCGCTGCTAAATGGGCAAATGTTTCGACATGAGGGAAACACGGACTGTAATCATCACGCTACTCGCCGCGTCGGCGGTGTTCGCCGGTGGCGGTCCTGGCACCGACCCGCGACCGTCGGGCAGGAGGGCCGGCACCGTCGCCGTCCCGGCGGCGAGGACCCCGACGGCGCTGGAGGCCTCCTACAGCCAGAGCATCGCCAGGGTGCTGCCGTCCATCGTGCAGATCTCCTCGGAGGTCGGTCCGCTGGCGGTCGCCGAGGGCTCGGGCATCATCTATGACAAATCTGGTCATATTGTGACAAATGCTCATGTGGTGGGCGGTGCCAAGAATTTCGAGGTCACACTGACCACGGGCGGCACTCCTCGGACCGCCAGGTTGGTGGGCTCCGACGAGGCCAGCGATCTGGCGGTGCTCAAGGTGATCGATCCGGCCGGTCTCGTCCCCACCGGCTTCGGCGACTCCAGCGAGCTGTCCATCGGCGAGTTCGTGCTGGCCATGGGCAACCCGCTGGGCCTGTCGGGCAGCGTGACCGACGGCATCGTCTCCGGGCTGGACCGCAGCGTCTCCTTCCCGGCCGAGGGCGGCGCCACTGCCGGATCCACGATCGACGGCCTCATCCAGACCTCCGCCCCGATCCAGGAGGGCAACAGCGGCGGCGCCCTGATCGACCTCGCGGGGGAGGTCGTCGGCATCCTGGTCGCCAACGTCGTCAACACCGAGACGGGCGCCACGGTTCCGGGCATCGGCTTCGCGATCCCGTCCAACACCGCCACCCGCGTCGTCCGTCAGCTCATCAAGGACGGCAGGGTCACCGACACCGACCGGGCCACTCTCGGCGTCGCGGTTCAGACCGTGGTCAGCCGCCGGGGCCGGCCGGCGGGCGTCGGCGTCCTGCGGGCGGCCGAGGGGGTCGGCGCGCCGCAGGCGGCCATCAAGCCCGGGAGCGTGATCGTCTCGGTCGACGGCACCCCGACCCTGACCGCGCAGGCCCTGTCCAAGGTGCTCGCCACCCGTAAGCCCGGCCACCGGGCCAAGGTGAAGCTCCGGCGGCCCGACGGCTCCCCCGCCACCACGACCGTGACGCTCGGGAAGCTCCCCGCCGACTGACCGGACGGGGACGGGCCCGGCCGGCACCATCCGGCGGACCCGGGCGGGGCGGGCCGGTGGTCCAGGGCGGACCCGGACGGTGGTCCGGGGTGGAGGGGTGCGGTGGTCCGGGGCGGAGTGGCGCCGGGCGGGACGAGAAGCCCTCCGAAGGGCCGGCCGGGGCCCGGACCGGGGCCCGGACGCACGGAAGCCCGCTCCATGATGGAGCGGGCTTCCGTGTGATGGCGGAGGATAGGAGATTCGAACTCCTGAGGGGTTGCCCCCAACACGCTTTCCAAGCGTGCGCCCTAGGCCAACTAGGCGAATCCTCCGTGGAGAAGCTTACCGAACTTTCAGGAGTGCGTAGACCACATATTTCAGGGGTCCGAGCGCTGCGCATTCGATACCCCGAGCACTCCGCGCAGAGGCTAGACTGTCCCAGGACCCCTCGCGCGGCGTCATCCTGTGAACCTCCCCAGGGCCGGAAGGCAGCAAGGATAAACAGGCTCTGGCGGGTGTGCGAGGGGTCTCTTCGTTTCAGGCCCCTCGCAGGTGGGAGCGTCGCATGAGTCTTGCGCTCTACCGCAAGTACCGGCCCGGGACCTTCGCGGAGGTCAAGGGACAGGAGCACGTCACCGAGCCGCTGCGGCAGGCGCTGCGGAGCGGCCGGATCAACCACGCCTACCTGTTCAGCGGCCCCCGGGGCTGTGGCAAGACCTCCAGCGCCCGGATCCTGGCCCGCTCGCTCAACTGCGAGAAGGGCCCGACCCCCGAGCCCTGCGGGGAGTGCGAGTCCTGCGTGGCGCTGGCCCCCACCGGCCCCGGCCACCTCGACGTCATCGAGATCGACGCCGCCTCGCACGGCGGTGTGGACGATGCCCGCGACCTGCGTGAGCGGGCCTTCTTCGCGCCCGTGTCGGCGCGTTTCAAGATCTACATCATCGACGAGGCGCACATGGTGACCCGCGAGGGTTTCAACGCGCTGCTCAAGCTCGTCGAGGAGCCCCCGCCGCACCTGAAGTTCGTCTTCGCGACCACCGAGCCCGAGAAGGTCATCGGGACGATCAAGTCCCGGACCCACCACTACCCGTTCCGGCTGATCCCGCCCACGGCGCTGCGCGCGCTCATGGAGGAGATCCTCACCTCCGAGAAGGTCCCCTTCGAGCCCGCCGCGCTGCCGCTGGTGGTCCGGGCGGGCGCCGGCTCGGCGCGTGACTCGCTGTCGATCCTCGACCAGCTGTTCGCCGGGTCGGACGAGGCCGGCATCACCTACGCCCGCGCGGTCTCCCTGCTGGGTTACACCGACGGCGACCTGCTCGACGACGTGGTCGCCGCCTTCGCCTCCCGTGACGGCGCGCAGGTGTTCCAGACCGTCAACCGGGTGGTCGAGGGCGGGCACGACCCCCGCCGCTTCGCCATGGACCTGCTGGAGCGCTTCCGCGACCTGGTGATCCTGGCCAACGTGCCGGAGGCGGCCACCAGCGGGCTGCTCGACCGGCCCGCCGACGAGCTGGAGCGGCTCCAGGCGCAGGCGGCCTCGATGGGGCCGGCCGAGCTGACCCGCGCCGCGGAGATCTTCAACGCGGGTCTGACCGAGATGCGCGGCGCGGCCTCGCCCCGGCTGCTGCTTGAGCTGATGTGCGCCCGGACGCTGCTGCCCGGGGCGGCGCAGGGAGAGGGCGCCCTGCTGGCCAGGCTGGAGCGGCTGGAGAAGGGCGGTGTCACGGCGGCCCCCGCGGCCTACGCGGCCCCCGTCGTGGCGTCCCCCGCCCCGGTGCTCCACGCGGCGCCGGCGCCCCAGGTCCCGCCGCCCGTCCCGCCCGTCGCCGTCGCGGCCCCCGCCGCGCCCGCCCAGCAGCCCCGCGCCCAGACGGACGACGACTGGCCGGCGCCGGTCCGGCCCGGCGCCCCGGCACCCGAGCCCCAACCCCAACCTCACTCTCCATCCCCAGCCCAGCCCCAGTCCCAGCAGGGATCCGGCGCTCCGGCGGCCGCCCCGGTCTCCGACGCCGGGGGCGGGGGCGGGGCCGTACAGCAGGCATGGCCGCAGGTGCTCGGGGTGCTCAAGCAGCGCAGCATCGTCGTCTGGGCGAACGTGAACACCAACGCCCAGGTCGTCGGGGTCGAGGGCAAGGTCGTCACGCTCGGCTTCACCCAGGTCGGCGCGATGCGCAACTTCACCGGAGGCGGCAAGGACGCGGTGGTCGCGGCGGCGCTGCAGGACGTGCTGGGCGGCACCTGGAAGGTCGAGGCCGTCGTGTCCGGCGGCGGGCCCGGCCCGTCCGGCGGCGCCCGTCCCCCGGCCGGGCCGCCTCCGAGCCCGTCCCCGGCGCGCCAGGAGCCCGCTCCCAGGCCGGACCCCGCCCCGGCGGCCCAGCAGGCCCCGGCGGTCCGGCAGGCCCCGGCGGCTCCGGCCGTCCAGGAGGCCCCGGCCCGGCAGGCCCCGCCCGCCACCGACGAGTCCTGGCCGGACGCGCCGCTCCCGGACGACCCCGGTTCGCCTCCCACCCCGAGTCCCGGCCTGGCCGCCGCGCGCTCGGCGGCCAGGGCCGCCGCCCAGTCGGGTCCCAGGGCCTCCGGCGGCGGCAAGCCGGCCTGGCCGGACGCGGTGCCGGGCCGCAAGCCCGCCGTCGAGACCGACGAGGTCGACCCGCTGAACGACGCGGACGCCGACGTCGACGAGCTCACCGGCATGGCGCTCATCCAGCGCGAGCTCGGCGGCCAGATCATCGGCGAGATCGACCACACCTGACGGCGGGTCAGGGCAGGTCGAGGCCGGCCAGGCGGATCCGTGCGGCCACGGTGCGGTGGTCGTCGGGCGGGAGCGCGGCGATGAGCCGCTCCAGGACCTGGATGTCGTTTCTGGCGTATTCGGTCTCCGCGTAGGCCCACAGGTCGTCGGGGGCGCCCCGTAGCAGCAGGCGGGCGCGGACCTGGCCTTCCAGCTCCTCGCGCTCGCGGCGGATGGCGGGGGCCTCGGAGCGCGGCAGCAGCGGGCCGCCGTAGGCGCGGGCGATCGGGGCGACGTCCTCGGCGGCGAGCAGATCCTTGAGCCTGAGGAAGTCGGCCTCGACCGCGCAGGCCAGGCGGTACGGCTTGGCGGAGATGGCGGGGCCGAGCTGGGCGCGGAGGCGGTGGATCTCGGCGCGGACGGTCACCGGGTTGCCCTGGTCGCCGTACAGGTGGAAGGAGAGCCGGCCGGCCGTCATGCCGTGCGGATTGAGGGCGAGCACGGTCAGGATCTCGGCATGGCGCGGGGACAGCGGGACGCGGACCCCGTCGAGGTGGGCTGAGGGGTGCTCGGTGCCGAGAAAGGACAGGGTGAGCACGGGGACGTGCGCCGGGTCGCCGAGGCGGAGCAGGAAGCCCCCGTCGAGCGGGTCGAGGAAGGCCGTCCGGCCGTCGGGCAGCATCACCCGGTCGCCCGACTCCGGCAGGCGGACGCGCTCGCCCCACCGCAGGGCCCGGTCGCCGGCGACGACGCGTCCGGTCGCGGTGACCAGTGCGCCCGGCTCGCCGCGCAGCGCCCGCAGGCGCCCCTCGTGGCGGGCGCGGAAGCGGCCGTCGCGCTCGTGCATGCGCAGCGCGAGGTGGCTCTCGGCCAGGCGTGCGGTGGTCTCGACGAGCGTGACGGTCGCCGGGTGCAGGGCGCGCGTGGTCCCGCTGATGTCGATGCAGCCCAGCACGTCGCCACTGTCGGGGTCGACGACCGGGGCGGCGGAGCAGGACCAGACGTGGAGCGCCCTGACCAGGTGCTCGGCGGAGAAGACGTGGACCGGCCGCCGGGCCGCGAGCGCGGTGCCCATGCCGTTGGTCCCGATCGCGCGCTCGCCCCAGTGGAAGCCGTCGGCCAGGCCCACCTCGTCGGCCCGGTGCATCACCCGGCGGTCGCCGTCGCGCCAGAGCACCCGTCCGTCGGCGTCGGCGACGATCAGGATGTGCGCGCTCGCCTCGGCGGTCTCCAGGAGCGTCCCGGTGACCAGCGGCAGCAGCGCGCTCATGGGGTGGGCCGCCCTGACCTCGCGGATGTCCTGCCTGCCGAAGGCGGGCGGGGCCGACGGGGTCTCGGGGTCGATGCCGGCGTCCATGGACCGCCGCCACGACGCGGAGATCAGGCTCCGCGCTGCTCCGCCGCCCGGCCGCTCGCCGCCCAGCCCGGCCTCGTGCAGGCGGCGCAGCCGTACCGAGTAGGCGTCCAGATCGGGGACCGGGACGGTTCCGGGGTGGCCGTCGGGCATCTGCTCCCCCCTGCAATCAGGCCGATGGCCGAAGCATCGGTGGTGAGGCCCCCCGCCCGCAACCGGTTCGGGCAAAAGAATGTGCGAAGCGTGATCGGACGGACGCAACCTGTGTGCAACCTGGGTCGGGCTAGGTTTCCGGGCACACGCCGTCGGGTGCGGCCGCTTCGGTGCGTGTGCGTCGGGTCCCGGGCGTCTGGAGGGGGGCCGGGACCCGACCGGGGGTTTAGCGCCCCTCCCCGGGGAACACGTGCTGAGGCCAGTACAAGACCTGGCCGGAACCCCGTAGGCTCGTGACGACTGATGTCACGGACGAGGAGCACACGACGGTGAACCCAGGGGATGTCAACCTGCAGCAGCTGCTGGAGCAGGCACAGCTCATGCAGCAGCAGCTTGTCAGCGCCCAGCAGGAGCTCAACGACGCGGAGGTCGAGGGCTCGGCGGGCGGCGGACTTGTCGTGGCCACGGTCAACGGTGGGGGCGAGCTGCTGGAACTGAAGATCAGTCCGGAGGCCGTCGATCCCGGCGACCCCCAGGAGACGGCCGACACCATCGCCGACCTGGTCATCGCCGCGATCCGCGACGCGGTGCGCGCCGCCGCCGACCTCCAGCAGGAGAAACTCGGCCCGCTCGCACAGGGGCTGGGCGGCGGGAGCGGGCTCGGCCAGCTGCCCGGATTCTGAGCCATGTACGAAGGGGTCGTCCAGAACCTGATCGACGAGCTGGGGATGCTGCCCGGCGTCGGTCCCAAGAGCGCGCAGCGGATCGCGTTCCACCTGCTGGCCGCCGAGCCGGCCGATGTGAAGCGGCTCGCCCACGCGCTGCTGGAGGTCAAGGAGAAGGTCCGCTTCTGCCGGGTCTGCGGGAACGTCGCGGCCGAGGAGGAGTGCCGGATCTGCCGTGACGCCCGGCGCGATCCCCACGTGATCTGCGTCGTCGAGGAGTCCAAGGACGTGGTGGCCATCGAGAAGACCCGCGAGTTCCGGGGCCGCTACCACGTGCTCGGCGGGGCGATCAGCCCGATCGACGGGGTGGGCCCCGACGACCTGCGGATCCGCGAGCTGATGACGCGCCTGGCCGACGGCCAGGTGACCGAGCTGATCCTCGCCACCGACCCCAACCTGGAGGGGGAGGCGACGGCGACGTATCTCGCCCGTCTGGTGAAGCCGATGGGTCTGAAAGTCACACGACTGGCCAGCGGCCTGCCGGTAGGCGGTGACCTCGAATATGCCGACGAGGTCACTCTGGGCCGCGCGTTCGAAGGAAGGAGGTTGCTGGATGTCTGACGCATGGAGTGCTCTGGCCGAACGGATCGCCGAGCACACGGAGAACTACATCGACGGTCTGACCCGGCTGGCCGGCGGCGAGGGCGGAGACGCCATCCTGCCGCTGCTGCTGGTGGAGGTGGCCCAGGTCAGCTCGGCGGGCGCGCAGCTCGGTGCCAGCCAGGACGTGATCCTGTCCGGCAACTGGGAGCCGCACCTGAGCGAGGACCCGGACGTCGACGCCGTCCGCACGGCTCTGGCCGAGCGGCTGGGCCCGGTGGACGACTACGCCGAGGTCTTCGATCCCTACAAGGACACCTCGGTCACGCCCTACCGCCTGTCGGACGACCTGACCGCGGTGGCGGCCGATCTCATCCACGGTCTCCGGCACTACCGGGCGGGCCGCCCGCTGGAGGCGCTGTGGTGGTGGCAATACTCCTACTTCAACACCTGGGGCAACCACGCCGGAGCGGCGATGCGGGCTCTCCAGGCGCTCGTCGCGCATACCCGACTTGACGTCGCGGAAGAGCGCACGATGGTGTGATTGTCCACATACACAACGGTGTGATTGTCCACATAGTGGGCTGGACCAGGAGTGACTTACCAGAGCGCCAGTAGACTGTGAGCTCCACAGCCCTAGATTGCTTCGGAGACATCTCGTGGCGCTCGTTGTTCAAAAGTACGGTGGTTCGTCC
The DNA here is from genome assembly GCF_055586905.1 of Streptosporangium sp. NPDC048886. Lineage (NCBI taxonomy): Bacteria > Bacillati > Actinomycetota > Actinomycetes > Streptosporangiales > Streptosporangiaceae > Streptosporangium > Streptosporangium sp. NPDC048886. Next base: position 140,068 of record NZ_JBVJHH010000010.1, on the reverse strand, counting down.
GTCGCCGACGCGTCCTGCATCAAGCGGGTCGCCCAGCGGATCGTCGCGACGAAAAAAGCCGGCAACGACGTCGTGGTGATCGTCTCGGCGATGGGCGACACCACCGATGAGTTGCTGGACCTCGCCCAGCAGGTCTCGCCGCTGCCGCCGGGCCGTGAGCTCGACATGCTGCTCACCTCCGGTGAGCGCATCTCCATGGCGCTGCTGGCGATGGCGATCGCCAACCTGGGGCAGGAGGCGCGCTCGTTCACCGGCTCCCAGGCCGGCGTGATCACCGACTCCTCCCACGGCCGCGCGCGCATCATCGACGTCACGCCCGGCCGGATCCGCGAGGCCCTCGACGGCGGCCAGGTCGCGATCGTGGCCGGCTTCCAGGGCGTCTCCCAGGACACCAAGGACATCACCACGCTCGGCCGGGGCGGTTCCGACACGACCGCGGTCGCGCTCGCCGCGGCCCTGAACGCGGACGTGTGTGAGATCTACACCGATGTGGACGGCGTCTTCACCGCGGATCCGCGCATCGTCCCGGCGGCCCGTAAGATCCCCAAGATCTCCTATGAGGAGATGATGGAGATGGCGGCCTGCGGCGCGAAGATCCTGCATCTGCGCTGCGTCGAGTACGCTCGCCGCTTCCACCTGCCGATCCACGTCAGAAGTTCGTTCAGCACCAAGGAAGGCACGTGGGTCGTCTCCGACCCCGACAGTGAAGGAACAGAGATGGAGCAGCCCATCATCTCCGGCGTCGCGCACGACCGGAGCGAGGCCAAGATCACCGTTGTCGGGGTCCCCGACAAGGTTGGCGAGGCTGCCACGATCTTCAAAACGCTGGCCGACGCCGAAATCAACATCGACATGATCGTGCAGAACGTGTCGGCGGCGACGACCGGTCGGACGGACATCTCCTTCACGCTGCCCACGAGCGACGGCTCCACGGCACTCACCGCACTGAAGAAGATCCAGGAGCGCATCGGCTTCGAGTCGCTGCTCTTCGACGACCAGATCGGAAAGGTCTCGCTGATCGGCGCGGGCATGCGCTCGCACCCCGGCGTCACGGCGACGTTCTTCGCCGCCATCGCCGACGCGGGCGTGAACATCGAGATGATCTCCACCTCGGAGATCCGCATCTCGGTGATCGTCGGGCAGGACGAGGTGGACTCGGCGGTCACCGCCGCGCACCACGCGTTCAACCTCGACGCCGACCAGGTTGAAGCTGTGATCTACGGAGGTACCGGGCGATGAGCCGCAAGCCCACTCTTGCTCTGATCGGTGCGACCGGTGCCGTCGGCACCGTCATGCGCGACATCATCACCAGCCGGGACGACATCTACGGCGAGATCAAGCTCGTCGCGTCCGCCCGGTCGGCGGGCAAGGTCCTGCAGGTCCGCGGGGAGGACCTGGTCGTCCAGGAGCTGACCCCCGAGGTCTTCGACGGCGTCGACATCGCGATCTTCGACGTGCCGGACGAGGTCTCCGCCGTCTGGGTGCCGGTCGCCGCCGAGCGCGGCGCGATCGCCATCGACAAGTCGGGCACCTTCCGGATGAACCCCGAGGTCCCGCTGGTCGTGCCGGAGGTCAACCCCGAGGCCGCGCGCAACCGGCCGCTGGGCATCATCTCCACCCCCAACTGCACCACGCTGTCGATGATGGCCGCGATGGGCGCGCTCCACGAGCAGTACAACCTGCGCGAGCTGGTGGTCGCCTCCTACCAGGCGGTCTCCGGCGCCGGTGTGGCCGGCTCGGCCCGCCTCTACGACGAGGTCGAGGCCCTAGCCGGTGACCGGACGGTCGGGCAGAGCGCCGGTGACGTGCGCAAGGTCCTGCAGAACAAGCTGGGCGAGGGCGAGTCGCCGTTCCCGGCGCCGGTGGCCTTCAACGTCGTGCCGTGGGCGGGGTCGCTCAAGGACGGCGGCTGGGCCTCCGAGGAGATCAAGCTCCGCAACGAGTCCCGGAAGATCCTCGGGATCGACGACCTGAAGGTCTCGGCGACCTGCGTCCGCGTACCGGTGATCACCACCCACTCGCTGGCCGTGCACGCGACCTTCGAGCGTGAGATCACCGTCGCCGACGCGCACCGGATCCTGGAGGCCGCCCCGACCGTGGTCGTCATGGACGACCCGGCCAACGGCGTCTTCCCGACCCCGGCCGACGTCGTCGGCACCGACCCCACCTACGTGGGCCGTGTCCGCCAGGCGCTCGACTTCCCCAACACCCTGGACCTGTTCGTCTGCGGTGACAACCTCCGCAAGGGTGCGGCCCTGAACGCGGCGGAGATCGCCGAGCTGGTCGCGGCCGAGTTCGCGTAGGTCACGGACCCGCCACAGGCGCGGGTCCGCAGTGGTTCCCGGGCCCGCGTGGTCCCGCCCGTCGTACGGCCGGAAGACGTCTTCCGGCCGTACGACGGCGCCGGGCGGCGCGGGCTCAGCCGTACGGCGGCGCCGGGCGCCATGAGTTCAGCCGTACGGCGGGGCCGGGCACCACGGGCACCACGGGTGTCAGCGGAAGAGGATGTCCCAGTGGTCGGACTCGCGGGCGTAGACGGTCCCCTCGTCCCGGTAGAGGGCGGCTCCGTCGCCGCGGACGCCGTCGAGGACGTGCTCGCGGGTGATGTAGCCGTTGATGCAGGGGTTGAGCTTGATGTCCAGCTTGTAGCCCCGGTGGTGGCTGTAGCGGCCGGGGGCGTGGCCGATCTCGGTGCCGCCGGTGACGACGACGGGGCAGCCGCTGCGGCGCTTCAGCGCGATCACGTTCTCCACGGTGGCGGCCCGCACCGCCTCCAGTGAGGTGCAGGTCCCCACCCTGCGGTCGCTGCACCCCCCGGACGACATCCAGCGCAGGCCGGCGTTGTGCAGCAACTGTGTGGCCTGCGCGTGGCCGAGCCGTACCGGCTGGCCCGGGGCGGACTCCCCGCCCGGCCGCTCTGCCGCCCTGACCGCGCTCGCCTGCCGGTACAGGCTCCGGGCGTAGCGCCGGGCGGCGGCCAGGACGCCGGCGCCGTAGGCCCCGACGGCCATGGCCCGGAGCCGGGCGGGCCCGACGGCGGCGGACGCCCCCGCGGCCGTCACGGCGACGGACGGGCGCGGACTGTCGGCCGCGGCGGTGCCGTGCGAGGCCGGCGCGATGAGCGATATCTGCAGTGCCAGCAGTGCTCCGGCCGTGAGCCGCGCACGCCGCTGTTTACAGGGACGTGTCCCCATACATTTATCCCTTGTGACGGGAGCCCTCCCACAGAAAGGATCAATCCCACATTGGAACCGGTATGACCCCTCTGGGGGGGTGGATTTTGCCCTGTGATGGTGATCATCGTGATCCGCGATGACCTCACGGCGCCATGGGTCGTACAGTGACGAACGTGGCCGAGCCGACTCAGAGAAGCAGGGGATCAGACAAGACTCGCGAAGTCATCGTGGAGACCGCTTTACGGCTGTTCCGCGAGCGCGGATACGAGGCCACCACGATGCGGGCCATCGCCGCCGAGGCGGGCGTCTCGGTGGGGAACGCCTACTACTACTTCGCCTCCAAGGAGGCCCTGGTCCAGGCGTACTACGACCGGGCGCAGGCCGAGCACGAGGCCGCCTGCGAGGAACTGCTGGCCACCGAGCGCTCCTTCGCCCCGCGCCTGGGCGGGGTGCTGCGGGAGTGGGTGCGCGTCTCGGAGCCCTATCACGAGTTCGCGGTGAAGTTCTTCAAGCACGCGGCGGAGCCGAGCAACCCCCTCAGCCCGTTCAGCGCCGAGTCGTCGCCCGCCCGGGACGCCGCGATCGCGATCTACCGCAGGGTGGTGGAGGGGTCGGCCGACCGGATGGACGCCGAGCTCAGGGCGGAGCTGCCGGAGCTGCTCTGGCTGATGTCGATGGGGGTCGTGCTGTTCTGGGTGCACGACACCTCGGAGGGGTGCCGGCGGACCTACCGGTTCATCGAGCTCAGTGTGCCGCTGGTGGACCGGCTGGTCGGGCTCTCCCATCTGCCGGGCCTGCGGGGGGTCGCCCGGGACTTCATCGCGGGGGTCCACGAACTCCGCGAGTGACGTCCGGCGCGAACCACGAGAATTCCAGTAACGAACACATTACCCTCGGTAGTTACTTCGGTGACGAGTTCGAGGGAGTCTCATGGGCTGGGTAACCATGCTGGTCGTGGCGGCCGTCGCGATCACGATGATCGCGCTTCTCGTGCTCAGGCGGCGGGGCAGGGCGGAGGAGGGGGGCGGCTCCGCGTCGGTGGACTTCTCCGCCAACCTCGCCCTCGCCGTCTACCTGCTGGTGCTGGCCTACGCCGCGGTGCTCTGCCGGGACGCCCTGTCGACCTCGCAGGCCGACGTCCAGGCCGAGGCGGAGGTCCTCACCGAGATGTACTGGTCGGTGGCGCCGATCCCGGAGGCGGCGCCGATCCGGGCGCAGATCCGCGACTACTCCGCCAGGAGCGTCGACCTCGACTGGCCGCTGATGGCCAAGGGGCAGGTGTCCCCGATCCCCACGCTGATGCTGGAGGACATGCGGGCCGCGACGATCCGGCTGCGGCCCGCCGGCGAGGAGAGCAGGGGCCTGCAGCAGGACGCGCTCGGCCACCTGTCCGAGGCCGCCCACGCGCGCGCCGTCCGCACGGCCGACGCCGGCACGGGCCTGGAGAGCATCTTCGTGATCTCAATGATCATCTCCGGGCTACTGGTGATCGCGCTGCCCTGGACGCTCGGGGCCAGGCCCACGCTCCCGTCGATCATCGGCGACGCCGTCAGGGTGGGCGTGGTCGTCATCGGGATCGGCTTCATCATGCTGATCAGCCACCCGTTCGCGGGGCTGGGCGCCGTCGGGCCCGACGCCTTCAAGGCGGCGCAGAAGCAGTACGACCAGATCGACGAGCGGTTCCCGGTGAGATACGCCGCCGAATAGCGGCCAGGTGTGGCGTCCGGGGCCCGTCGGCGGATCTCCGCCGGCGGGCCTCCGCGTCTTCTCCGCTACCGGCGGGCCCTGCCGTTCAGCGCGGCGACCGCGGTGACCGAGATCACGCCGGTGAAGACCACCAAGATGACCAGCCTGCGGTCGGTGCCCCGGCGCCGGTCGGTGAAGCGGTCCAACACCGCCCGCCGCTCCAGGGTGCGGGGGTGGGCGGAGGGGAGCGGCCGGGGCGTCGGGCTCGGGGTCGGAGTGGGAGTGGCCGACGGTGGGGCGACGGCCCGGCGGGGCTGGGGCCTCGGCGGTGCGGGCGGCTCGACGGGCCGGGGCGTGGGCGGCCGGGGTGTCGGCGGCCGCGGGACCGTCGGCGTGGGAGGCGGGGGAGCCGTCGGATACGGAGGCTCGGGCGTGGGATATCCCGGCCCTGGATATCCCGGCCCTGGATATCCAGGATCGGGATATTCGGGGCCGGGATAGTCAGGATCGGGATCACCCGGCTCCGGATGATCGTCGCCGGGGTGTCCGGGCTCCTCCGGGACGGGCGGTGGAGGCTCGGCCGGGTGACCCGGGTGCCGAGGTCCCGCCGCCTCCGCGAGCGCCCTGAGGGCCGCTCTCGGGGCCGCGCCGGGCGCCGGCACGGAGGGCGCCGGGGCCGGGGCGGCGGCCCCGGGCGGCGGCCCGCCGTGCTCGGACCTCCGGCAGTGGCCGGAAGGGGCCGTCCGGCCGTCGGCGGAGGCCGCGGCGCCGGCCGATCCCGCTGGCACGGGCGCGGCGATGCAGGCAGCCAGGACCGCCGCGCCGAGTAGTCGCCGTCGTTGTCTCACGCGCCTGTTCATCGTCACCCGAACGTTCTAACACCTAACGCACGGTGATGAAGGGGTAAGTGAGCAGGCGGTAAAGATCGTTCCAAGGAACATACCGTCCGGTTGGTATGGTCAATCTATTGACGGCCCCCCGATCGGGTGCGGCAAGCTACATCAGAATGTCGTTCTGGACGGCGACCACGGACACGGAGGCGGCAGATGGCTACGGGCGCACGCTGGGGGATGACGGTCCCCTTCTATGACCGCACGCTGGCCGGGTCCAGGGAACTGGTCGCCGAACTGCCCGGGCTCGGCTACACCGACGTCTGGTCGGCCGAGGTCAACGGCGTCGACGGCTTCGTGCCGCTGGCGCTGGCCGCCGAATGGGCCCCCGGTCTGCGGCTCGGCAGCGCGATCGTCCCGGTCTCCACCCGGGGGCCCGGCCTGCTGGCCATGTCGGCCGCCACGCTCGCCGACCTCGCCCCCGGACGGTTCGTCCTGGGCGTCGGGGCCTCCTCCCCGGCCATCGTCGAGCGGTGGAACGCCGGTGAGTTCGTCAGGCCGTTCGCCAGGACCAGAGACACCCTGCGCTTCCTGAGGAAGGCCCTCGCGGGGGAGAAGGTCACCGAGAAGTACGAGACGTTCGAGGTGAAGGGCTTCAGGCTGGAGCGCGCCCCAGAGGTCCCGCCGAAGATCGTGCTCGCCGCGCTGCGGCCCCGGATGCTCCGCCTGGCCGCCGCCGAGGCCGACGGCGCGATCACCAACTGGCTCTCGCCGCAGGACGTGCGGAAGGTCAGGGCCGAGCTCGCCCCGGAGACCGAGCTGATCGCCCGGCTGTTCGTGTGCGTCAGCGAGGACGCGGAGCGGGTGCGGGAGCTCGGCCGGCGGATGCTCGCCGCCTATCTGACCGTCCCGGTCTACGCTGCCTTCCACGAGTGGCTGGGGCGCGGTGAGGTGCTGCGGCCGATGCATGAGGCCTGGGCCGCAGGTGACCGCCAGGCGGCCCTCAAGGCCATCCCGGACGAGGTCGTGGACGCGCTCGTCGTGCACGGCGACGCGGCGACGTGCCGGGCCAGGATCCGGGAGTACGTGGACAGCGGGCTGGACACCCCGGTGCTCGCCCCCATCCCCGGCGGCGAGGTCCCGATCGCGCAGGCCGTACGGGAGCTGGCTCCCACCGCGGGATGACCCGGCGGGCCGTGGGAACCCGGCGCGGGATGGCCCGGCGGGCCGTGGGAACCCGGCGCGGAGGTCACGCGTTATATCGTGAAACGGCGGGGTAGTAGGCCGCCAGACGAACGTGCTCCGAGGAGGTTCCCCCATGGCGAAGGCGGCGCGTGCGGCACAGGCCTGGCGGACGTACAAGAGCGTGAGGGAGCCGGGCTCGCCCGGTCTCGGCGCCCGCCTGCGGGCCATCCCGAAGATGATCGGCGCGGTGATGCGCGGGCAGTATCCCGGCATGGGCAGGAGCAAGCTGGCCATGATGGGCCTGGGCGTGCTCTACATCCTCTCGCCGGTCGACGTCGTCCCGGACTTCCTGGTGCTCATCGGGGTGGCCGACGACTTCGGTGTCTTCCTCTGGCTGATGGGCTCGTTGCTCGGCGAGAGCGGCCGCTACGTCGACTGGGAGCGCAAGCGGGTCAGAGCTTTTCCATCCTGAGCCAGGCGCGGGAGGGCAGCGGGTGGCCGAACAGGCGGGCGGCGTTGCCATAGGCCACCCTGGCGATGTCGGCGGGCGGCAGGCTGCCCAGGTTCGTCGCGACGGCCTTCTGCGTGTCGGGCCAGGTGGAGTCGGAGTGCGGGTAGCCGCTCTCCAGCAGGACGTGCTCCAGGCCCACGGCCAGGCGCACCCCTGACAGGGCGTGGTCGTTGAGCGTGCCGAAGAAGAAGTTGCGGCGCAGGACCTCGCTGGGCTTCAGACCGCCCTCCCAGGCCGCCTCGCCCGCGACCGGGTGGTCCAGGGCGTAGTCGGCCCGCTCGGCCAGCATCGGCAGCCAGCCCACGCCGCCCTCCACGATCAGGATCCGCAGCGCGGGGAAGCGCAGCGGCACGCCCGACCAGAGCCAGTCGGCGCAGGCGAACATGGCACTGGCCGGCATCAGGGTGGTGATCGCCTCGATCGGGGTGTCCGGGGACGGCACCGGGGCCCAGGAGCCCGCGCCGGCGTGCAGGCACACGACGGTCCCCGTCTCCTCGCACGCCTGGAAGAACGGGTCCCAGTGGTCGCTGTGGATGGACGGCAGGCGCAGGCGCGTGGGGAACTCGGGGAAGAGCACGGCCTTGAAACCGCGGGTCGCGTTCTCCCGGATCTCCTTGGCGGCGGTCTCCGGGTCGGTCAGCCAGGGGAGCTGCAGGGCGATGATCCGCTCCGGGTAGGTGCCCGCCCAGACGTCGACGTGCCAGTCGTTCCACGCCCGCAGGACCGACAGGCCCAGCTCCTGGTCGCGGGTCTTGGCGAAGACCATCCCGGACTGCCCGGCCAGCATGCCGGGGAAGCACAGCGCCGCCCAGACGCCGGCCCGGTCCATGTCCTCGATGCGGGCCTCGATGTCGTGGCAGCCCGGCCGCATGTGCTCGAACCGCACCGGGTCGAGCGTCCACTGCTCGCGCGGCAGGCCGGCGCCCACGTCGAGCCCGGCGCACGGGTAGGTGGCGCCGCCGTAGCGCCAGACCTGGTGGCCCGACTCGGTCTCGACCACCTTGGGGGCGAGGTCGGCGTATTTCTCGGGGAGCCGGCCCTCGAACATGTCGGGCGGCTCGATCAAATGATCATCGGCTGAAATGATCACATAATCCCGCCGCCTGGGCTCGGGGTCGGGGAGCAGCGGCGTAGTCACGCGGTAAACCGTACGTCGCTGGCATAACACTCATCAAGCTGCGAGGTCTCCGCTTGGTATCTGTAATGCCTCCCCGCCGGTCCCGGGGCCGCCACAGGGGGAAAGGCGGCGGCCCCGGGGGTGGACCCGCCCCGAGGGTGCTGCTCTTGGCGGGCCCTGATCGGTGCCCCTACCCAGAGATCGTCCGAATATCGGGATTTTTCAGAAGATGTTGTCGAAGGGAAGTTATGACCTTTTCGTCGATTTCCAGGATCCGCGCGCAGTAGTCGCGGACCGGGCCGAGTTCGGTCAGGAACAGCCGCATCGCCTCGGCGGGCGCCTGGCCGAAACCCGGCCACGGCACCGGCTCGCCCGGATTCTCCCGCTGCCAGTACGCGATCAGCCGGGGCGTGGCCAGCCCGGTCAGCGCGTAGTCGGCGATCACGTCCTCCTCCGGCACCGACAGCAGCCGCAGCACCAGCGCCGTGAGCACCCCGGTGCGGTCCTTGCCCGCCGCGCAGTGGACCACCACGGGGGCGTTACCCGCCTCGGCGATCATCTCCAGGGCGCTCCTGATCTCGACCTTCCCGTCGTGGGCCACCTCGTGGTAGCGGTCGGCGAAGAACCGGGCGATCCCGGCGTCGGGCAGGTAGTCACGCTCGACGTTCCAGCGCCGGTGCTCCACCGAGAAGTTGTGGTAGAGCGGGCCGTGGGGCGCCCGGCCCCGGCGCTCGACCTCCTCGGGATGGCGCAGGTCGATCACCGTCCGGACGCCGAGCGCCTCGAAGCGGCCGAGGTCGTCGTCGGCGAGCCAGTGCAGCGAGTCGGACCGGTAGAGCCGCTGCCAGCGCACCTCCAGCCCGTCTTCGGTGGGGTATCCGCCCACGTCCCGGAAATTGTGCAGCCGCGCGAACTCGATATGCCGGATCACGGGCCCCAACCTATCCAGCGCCGGGCGGCGGGGACATCAGGCGCCGACGGGGTCGGCCGCCTTCTTGGCCTCCTCGGCCCTGAGGTCGGCGGCCTCCCGGCGGATCAGCAGCGCCCAGCCGCCGACCGCGATCCCGATGAACAGCCACCACTGCACGCCGTAGGCCAGGTTGAGCCCGCCGCCCGCGCCGACGTCCGGCTCGGGCACCGGGGCCGGCGCCGCCGCCGCCTTGGGCGACTGCTCGGTCAGCTCCACGTATCCGCCCAGGAGCTTGTACGGCAGGCCCCGCCCGATCGCCTCGGTGTTGATCAGCAGGACCTGGCCCGGCGGGAGGCCCGCCCGGTTCTGGATGCCCGAGGACTCCTCGGTCTCGGTGGGCCGTATCCGGCCGGTGACAGTCACCTCACCCGTGCTCGGCGCGGGCACCTCGGGGAGGGCGTCGGCCGTGGCGCCCGCCCTGACCCAGCCCCGGTTGACCAGCACGCCCCGGCCGTTGCCGATGTCCAGCGGGGTGAGCACGTAGAAGCCGACCACGCTGTCCTGGACGCGGCGGCGGACCAGGAGCTGGTGGGCCGCGTCGAACGTCCCCGTCGCCGTCACGGGGTGGTATTTGTCCTGGACGCGCACCGTGCCGCCGGGCGTGGTCAGCCTGTCCACGGGCACGGGCGCGGCCGCCAGGTTGGCGGTGACCTCGTGACTGGCGGTGGACCGCTCCTCATAACGCCCGAACTGCCATTGACCCAGGAACACGAAAGCGGGGATGACCAGCAGGACCACCACGTGAAGGGCGAGCCATCGAGGAGTCAGAAGGAACCGGTACACGCTCCCAAGAGTAGGCACCGGGGGCACCGCTCTCTCCCCCGACCACGTCTTGCGCCGTAGTAGGGTGCCCCGGAACGCCTGATCGTCGGAGTCTCGGGAAGTCTTCCGGACGCTCCGGACATCCCGTACGGTCGGGTGGATCCATCCCCGGAACGTTCCATGATCTCCGGAGCCCGCGCCTGATGACTCTGCTCCTGTCACCCCCCGTGGTCCCGGTCGCGCTGCCCCGGTTCGGGGCGCTGCTGCGGCACGCCGCACCCCGGGTGCTGGAGGGGATGATCCTCCCGGTCGCCGTCTTCTACGTCGGGCTGGTGTTCCTCGGCCCGTACGGCGCGCTGGCCGTGGCGGTGGCCTGGGTCTACGGCGGGATCGCCTGGCGGCTGGCCAGGCGCGGGCCGGTGCCCGGCACGGTGATCCTGGCCGCCGGGACGATCACGGTCCGGATGGTGCTGGCCTGGGTGGCCGAGAACCCCGCGCTGTTCTTCCTGCCGTCCTGTCTCGGTGTCTTCTGCGCGAGCATGGGCTTCCTGCTCACCGCGCGGCTGCGGCGGCCGCTGGTCCAGCGGGTGGCGACCGACCTGGTCCCGCTCCCCGAGCACCTGCTGGAGCATCCGCGGATGCGCCGCTTCTTCGTGGGGCAGTCGGTGCTGTGGGGCGGCGCGCAACTCCTCAACGCGGGGCTGAGCCTGTGGCTGCTGCTCAGCCAGCCCCTGGAGACCTATCTGCTCGTGCGGACCACGGCGGTCGCGGTGCTGCTCGGCGGCGCGGCGCTGATCTCGGTGCTCAGCTTCCGGCGCTGCCTGCGCGCGCTACGGCGCGCGGGCGCAGGCCCGGCCCGGGGCGCGGGGTGACCTCCCGGGGGCCGGCGACCTCGTGGCCGTCGGCGCAGCGGAAGTGCTGTTCGAGCGGGGCCCCGCAGTCGCGGTGGGTCAGCAGCACCGCCGGTCCCTCCTGGTCGGCGAGATAGCGGTCGCCCCACCGCATCAGCGCGATCAGCGTCGGGTAGAGGTCGAGCCCCATCTGGGTCAGCCGGTATTCGTCCCGGCGGCGCTGGCCGGGCTCGCGGTAGGGGACCTTGCGCAGCAGCCCCTCCTCCACCAGCCGGGTCAGCCGGGCGCTGAGCACCTGCCTGGGCGCCCCGGTGGCGGCCTGCATGTCGGCGAAGCGGCGGACCCCGCTGAAGGCCTCCCTGAGCACGAGGAACGACCACTTCTCGCCGACGATGGCCAGGGCGCGCTCGATGGAGCAGTTGTCCACCCGCAGGGGGATGTCACCGGAGGCCGCCTCACTCATGTCCGCATCGTAAGTCGCCATGGCATCTCCTCCAACGCCATCTAAGTCTAGTTGACATACTCAGCCCGGCGGGGCGACTCTAAGTCCATGATGCGAACTCAGCTCGCACGGGCGCACCGCGGTCCGTCGCCGGCCGTGCCCGGCGACGGCGTCGAGATCCGGCCGGCCCGGGAAGACGACGAGGAGCGGATCCGTCGCTTCCTCGCGGGACTGTCGCCGCGGACGCAGACGCAGCGGTTCTTCACCCGGATCACCCGCCCGAGCGCGACCCTGGTCAGGGCGCTGCTCGCGGTGGACGAGCGGCGGGACGCGCTGCTCGCCGTACGCGGGGAGACCGTCGTCGGCCACGCGATGAGCTTCAAGGGGGACGCGACCGACATCGAGATCGCCCTGGTGGTTGCCGACGAGTGGCAGGGGTGCGGGGTCGGCTCCCGGCTCGCCTGGCGGCTGCTGCGCCGGGCCTCCGTCAGCGGGGCCCGGACGCTCGGGATGGACGTGCTCGGCGACAACCGCAAGGTGCTGTCGATGGTCCGCAGGGCGTGGCCGGAGGCGACCATGCGGGCCTCCGGCGGGGCCGTCCAGGTGACGGCGGCGGTGGACCTGTGACCCGTCCGGGGTGGTCTCCCAGGTCCGGGGCGGGCCGTCGCGGCCGAGGCGATATGCTCGACTCGCTCTGAGGCGTCCCCGCGATATTTGCGGAACAAGGTTCTGTTGCCGCACCATTGGGCTTGTGAAGAGTGCCAAGAACGGACGCGACGGCCGCACCCGGATCGTCGAGGGTGCCCTGCGCCGATTCAGCCAGGACGGCGTCTCGGCCACCACACTGGCCAGCCTCCGCGAGGAGAGCGGCGTCAGCGTCGGTAGTTTTTACCACCACTTCGCGAGCAAGGAACACGTCTACGGCGTGCTCTACGCCGACACCCTCCGGATGTATCAGGAGGTCTTCCTCGCCGAGCTGCGGCGGCACGAGGGCGCCAAGGAGGGCATCGAGGCCATCGTCGCGCTGCACATGGCCTGGTGCGGCGAGAACCGCGAGCGGGCGCACCTGCTGATCAGCGAACGGCCGCCCAAGCGCGACGAGCCGGGCGGCACCGAGGTGTCGGATTCGCGCCGTGCGTTCTTCAAACAGGTCTCCGACTGGTGGCGCCCCCACATGAAGGACGGCCTGCTCCAGCCCGTCCACCCGACCATGTGCTACGTGCTCTGGCTCGGCCCCGCCACCGAGATGTGCCGTCTGTGGTTCGCCGGCGCCCACCAGCCCACCCAGGAGGAGATAGCGGGCCTGTGCGAGGCGGCCTGGCAGAGCCTGCGCCAGCAGCCCGCCTGACCCCGGCCCCGCGCGGGCCCCGCGGCGGGCCGGCGCGGCCTCGGCGCGTTCCCGCCGGCCGGCGCGGCCTCGGCGCGTTCCCGCCGGCCGGCGCGGCCTCAGCGCGCTCCCGCCAGCCGGCGCAGCCGGGTGGGCACCCGCCAGACCTCCTCGTCCAGCGAGATGTCCAGCCGCAGGTCCTGGCGGCGGCGGCGCAGGCCGGGCACGCGCACCCGGTCGCAGACGTCGAACCTGCCGCGCCGGGGGTAGCCGAAGCCCAGCTCCCCGGGCAGGACCCGCAGCTCGTCCCGGTTGCCGCAGCGGGGACAGGTCCAGGCGACCAGGTCCATCCCCCGGTTGTAGTCGTGGCAGGCGCGGAAATACTCATCAGGGCGGAAACGGGACTCGCAGGCGAAGCACGGGATCAACATCACGGATCCTTTGAGCGGATGAGGCGGCTCTACAGGATTACCCCTCCGTGCTTGAGGTCGGCTTGCAGAATGCTTACGCAATCTGTAACAGTCTGATCACTCTGTGCATCGAGGGGATGATGAGGCCGCTGATGCGAGGATGGCCCGGTGAACGATCTGCCTGTCCGGCTCCGGGAGCTGCTGCTCGAGGCCGGCTACACCATCGACGGCGTCCGTGAGCGGCTCGGCGAGGTCGCCGCCACCGCGCTCTCCCGTGAGGAGACGGTGCCCGCCCTGCGCGCCACCCGCGACGGAGACCTCCTCGGCACGCTGATCCGGCTGTGGTGGCTCGGAGTGCCGGTGGAGGCGCCCGCCGCTCTCCCGGTGGCCGACCTGGCCGCCGCCGGCCTGGTGGCGGCGGAGGCGGGCCGGATCACCTCCACGGTCCACCTGCAGCCCTGGGAGACGGGCGGCTACGTCGTCTCCGACCGCAAGGTCAGGCCCGGCGACCCCGCCCTGCGCGAGGAGCACGTCGTCGGTGCGGGCGGGGCCTCGGCGAACCTGGCCCAGCTGGTCTCCCGCCGCCCGGTGGAGCGCGCTCTCGACCTCGGCACCGGGTGCGGGGTCCAGGTGCTGCACCTGGCCGGCCGGGCCGAGGAGATCGTGGCCACCGACGTCAATCCCCGCGCCCTGGAGATGGCCCGGCTGAGCTGGGCGCTGTCCGGGGTCGAGGGGGTGGAGGCCCGGCGCGGCTCCCTGTTCGACCCCGTGGAGGGCGACCGCTTCGACCTGATCGTCTCCAACCCGCCGTTCGTGATCTCCCCCGCCGGCCGGTTCACCTACCGGGAGTCCGGCTCCGCGGCCGACGACTTCTGCCGCGACCTCGTACGGCTGGCCCCCCGCTTCCTCGCGCCCGGCGGCACCTGCCAGCTGCTGGCCAACTGGTTGCACGTCGGCGGCGAAGACTGGCGGGACCGGGTGGGCGGCTGGCTGACCGGGACCGGCTGCGACGGCTGGGTGGTGCAGCGGGACGTGCAGGACCCGGCCGAATACGTGGAGCTGTGGCTGCGGGACGCCGCCGAGCAGGGCACCCCCCGCTACCGCGAGCTCTACGACGGCTGGCTCGGCTGGTTCGAGTCCCTCGGCGTCACCGGGATCGGCTTCGGCTGGATCACCATGCACGACTCCGGCAGCCTCGACCCGGTCGTGCGGGTCGAGGAGTTCGGCCAGCGGGTGGAGCTGCCGGTGGGCGGCTACGTCGACGGGGTGCTGGGCTCGATCGCCGAGGCGCACCGGCTGTCCGACGCGGAGCTGCTGGGCGCCCGGCTGGCGCTGGCCGACGGCGTGCTGGAGGAGCGGATCGGCCCGCCCGGCGCGGAGGACCCGGCGAGGATCACGCTCAGGCAGACCGTCGGGCTGCGCCGCAGTGCACAGGTGGGGACCGTGGAAGCGGCTCTCGCCGGGGTCTGCGACGGTGATTATCCACTGGACCCGCTGCTCGCCGCGATCGCGGAGCTCACCGGGGAGGACCCCGATGAGCTGCGGTCCAAGGCTCCCGGAGTGCTCCGTCCACTGATCGCCGAAGGGTTTTTCCACATATCCACAGGGTGATCGTCCACAGGCTGTGGATATCTCTGCCGATCGCTTTTTGATCGAAAGTTGAACGCCGGGGGACATGCTCTGGCTGTGGGCACGGATCCCGGGGGGAAAGGGACCGTGTTCGAGTCCGGCCGGTCGTCGAAGTGAGGCGGCCGGCCACCGGGTGACGCACCGGATGACCGGGCCCCCTACGCGTCCCCCGATGGCCTGACGGCTGGCCGGGCACCCACATCCATCCGACTCCAGGCTCAGACCGACAGGGACCCCGGTGATCAACCACTTCTGGATGACGCGTCTAGACGACGACCTGTACGACGGCCTCGGGTCAGTTGCCGACGTGGTCGCGATCGAGCAGGGCACGCAGGTCCGCGGCCTCGGGCGCGCCGAGCCTGACGAAGATGTCATGGGCGCGCTGGAGACAGTCATGGCTGCGGGCGGTGCTGCCGAGCCCCGCGAGCGCCCTGCCTAGCACCCACAGCGACAGCGCCTCGCCGTACGGGTGGCCGATCTCGCGGCTGACCGTCAGGGCCTGCTCCGCGTGGCGGGTGGCGTCGGAGAACCGGCCGGCGGTGATGAACGTCTCGGCCAGCCGCGAGCAGACCCGCTGCTCCCACACCCGCTGCTTGCTGGCCCGGAAGAAAGCCAGGCACTCGGCATGATGGTGGACCGCCTCGTTGAGCCGCCCGACCCGTGACAGGACCATCCCCAGGTGGTAGCGGGCCCGGGCGGTGCCCGCGCTGGAGCCCATCTCGATGAAGACGGCCAGCGCCTGCTCGGCGGCGGCGGTCGCCTCCTCCTGCTGGCCCAGGAACAGGTGGTCGCGGGCGGAGTAGCTGAGCGCCAGGGCCTCACCGCCCCGCGCGCCGACCTCCCTGAACACCTCGCGCGCCGAGTCGAACCAGGCCAGCGCCTCCACGTGGCGGCGCCGGCGGCCGGCCACGACGGCCAGCGCGTTCATCGCCTCGCCGGTGACGATCCGGTCGCCCCCGGCGGCCAGGTCCAGCGACGCCCGGAACTCGCTGTCGGCCTCGGCCAGCCGGTTGGCGCCGAACAGCACCCGGCCCAGCACGTAGTGGCAGCGCAGCTCGCTGGAGGTGGCGCCGAGCCGCTGGGCGACGGCCAGCATCTCCCTGGTCCGCTGCTCGAACTCCCGGGCGTGGCTGCCCGACTCCAACAGCGGCTCCATGGCCAGCAGCAGGTCGGCGCCGGGCAGCAGGGCCTCGGCCGCCCGGGCGCCGCTCGCCTGGGCGATCGAGGCGAACAGCGACTCCGCCTCGACCGACAGCCAGGCCACGGCCTCGTCGGCCGAGCCGAACGCGTGGCCCGTCCCGGCCACCGCGAGCTGGTCGGCGACCGTGCTGCCCTCGTAGGCGAGCCGGTGCGCCGACCGCGCGGAGGCCAGGTAGAAGTCGAGCAGCCGGCGCAGCGCGGGCGCGCCCTCCCCGTCGGCGGCGGCGCCCTCCGCCCCGGCCCGCGGTCCGGTCTCCCCCTCGGCGCGCTCCGCGGTGCGGCGGGCGAAGAGCTTGAGCAGGTCGTGGAAGCGGTAGCGGCCGGGGGCGGGGGCCTCCAGCAGGCTGGCGTCCACCAGGGACTCCAGGATGTCCTCGGTGTCCATCGGGCCCAGCGCGAGCAGCGCGGCGGCGGCCCCGATCGAGATGTCCGGGCCGCCGGGCAGGGAGAGCAGCCGGAACGCCCGGGCCTGCGCCGGGCCGAGCTGGCCGTAACCGAGGGCGAAGGTCGCCTCCACCGCGAGGTTGCCCACGCGCATCTCGTCCAGGCGGCGGCGCTCGTCGGCCAGCCGGGACACCAGCGAGGCGACCGTCCAGGAGGCGCGGGCGGCCAGGCGCGCCGCCACGATCCGCACCGCGAGCGGCAGGAAGCCGCAGGCGGCGACGGCGTCCATG
Organism: Streptosporangium sp. NPDC048886; assembly: GCF_055586905.1. NCBI lineage: Bacteria > Bacillati > Actinomycetota > Actinomycetes > Streptosporangiales > Streptosporangiaceae > Streptosporangium > Streptosporangium sp. NPDC048886. The sequence goes on along the minus strand of NZ_JBVJHH010000010.1, from coordinate 123,298 downwards.
GCGGCGGCGCGCTCGGCGGCCACCCGCTCGGCGCCGGCGACCGTGCCGAACAGGCCCAGCGCCTCGTCCGGCTCCATGACGTCCAGGTCGACCAGCCGGGCCGAGGCCAGGTCGGCGAGCTTGTGACGGCTGGTCACGATCGCCGCGCAGCCGGTCGAGCCGGGCAGCAGGTGGCTGACCTGGGCGGCGTCCCTGGCGTTGTCGAGCAGCACCAGCATCCGCCGCTCGGCCAGGATCGAGCGGAACAGCGCCGACCGCTCGGCCAGGCCGTCCGGGATGACGTCGGCGGGCAGGCCGAGGCCGCGGAGGAAGGCCGCCAGCACGGACTCGGGGGCGGCCGGATCCTCACCGTATCCGCGCAGGTCGGCGTAGAGCTGGCCGTCGGGGAACAGATCGTGCAGGGTGTGGGCGACGTGCACCGCGAGCGTCGTCTTGCCGACCCCTCCGATGCCGGAGATGGCGGCCACCGGCACCCCGTCGGCCCCGCCCTGGGTGGACAGCAGGGTGCACAGCCGGGCGACGATCTGGCGGCGGCCGGTGAAATCGTTCACCGCCGCGGGGAGCTGCGCCGGGCGTGGCAGCTCGGGGATCACGGGCTCGGCGGCCTCCGCCTCCCGGACGGGCTCGGCGGCGGCGGCGAGCGTGGGCCGTACCGGGTCGGCGCCGGAGACGGAGACGGAGGCGGGGACCGGCGCGGGAGTGAGGCCCGGGTCGCCGGTGAGGATCCGTCGGTGCAGGGCGCTCAGGTCGGGTCCCGGCTCGATGCCGAGCTCCTCGATCAGCGCGGCGCGGGTGTCGGCGAAGGCCGCCAGCGCCTCGGCCTGCCGCCCGCACCGGTAGTAGGCCAGCATGAGCTGGGCCCGCAGCCGCTCGCGGAGCGGGTGGTCGGCGGTCAGCGCGATCAGCTCGGAGACGACGTCGGCGTGCCGGCCCAGCTCCAGGTCCAGGTCCATCAGGGTCTCCAGCACGCTCATCCGGCGCTCGACGAGCCGGTCGCGCTGGTGCTCGGCGTAGGGGCCGACGGCCCCGGCCAGTGGCTCGCCGGTGCACAGCGCGAGGCTCGCGCGCAGGCTCTCGGCGGCTCCGGCGAGGTCGCCGGCGCGGCGGGCGGTCTCGGCCTCCTGGACGCCCTGGTCGAAGAGGCTCAGGTCGAGGACGCCGCCGTTCAGGCGCAGCGCGTAGCCCCGGCCGACCGAGGTGAGCAGCTCGGGGCGGGTGCGGGGGGACCTGCCGGGCTCCAGCACGGCCCGCAGCCGGGAGACGTAGGTGCGCAGCGCCCCGAGGGCGCGTGGCGGGGCGTCCTCCCCCCAGACCGCGTCGATCACCTCGCCCGGCGTGACCGCCCGGTTCTCGCGCAGCAGCAGCATCGCCAGGATGGAACGTTGCAAAGGGGTGCCCAGATCGAGCTCTATGCCGTCACGCCACGCCTGGACAGGGCCGAGTACGGCGAAGCGCAGTCCGTCTCCGCTGTCCTGAACGGCCATTTCTCTGATCTCCGCATCAATGGAAAGTTTTATGGCCAAATGATAGATCCTTGGTTGCTTACTCCATAGATGGCCGCTCGCTCGTTAACCGAAGCGTTGATTAGCCGTCAATCGGGCGTTGAGCCGTCAACGTGATGCTGAGGGCTGTCGGGCATGGCGCCATACGGGGGCTGCCATGCCCGACATGTCAGTAGTTTGCAGGCGTCGATCAGGCGTTGATAAAGGCGCTGTAAGTGCGGTGCAGGCGGCACGCCTTATCAATGAGCCATGGCTCCTCCACCAGGAAAAGGGAGCCGCCCCACCCTCAGGGAGAACCATCATGCGCCGCACGACCCGCACCCTCATGGGCCTGGCCGCCGCCACCGCCGTCATCGCGGCCGGCGTCCCGGCCCTGGCCACCTCAGCCTCGGCCGCCACGCTCACCGCGAGCACGACCGCCACCAGTGACTACGACGACTACTGGGGCTACGACTACTCCAAGTACTACGACGACTCCCGCGCCAAGGCCAAGGGGCGCGTGTGGACCGACGACTTCGACAGGGTCCACGTCCAGGGCAAGCTCTACGACAAGTACTCGCCGAGCTGGCTGTGCGGCTACGCCCAGGTCAAGTTCGAGAACGAGGACGGCGACGAGACCTACAACTGGAGCAAGAAGTGCGGCTCCAGCGGCTACCAGAACTTCCACTTCTGGAAGGGCGACGTCGACAACGTCCAGGTCCGGGTCTGCTACTGGGACAACCACCAGGCCAAGAAGAAGCTGTGCGGCAGGTGGGACTACATCTACGAGGTCGACGGCGACGACGACGAGTGAGGCGGGGCCGGTCGGACCGGCCGCCGGAGGAACATCAGGCCCGCCCGGAGTCCCGGGCGGGCCTTTCTGTTCCATGAAGTCATCGAAGTTTCGGGGACGCCTCTACGCGGCCTCGACCAGACCGAGCCGCGCGTGGAGCCGTTCTCGGACGAGCGGCCACTCGGAGCTCAGGATCGAGTAGTAGGCGGTATCTCGGACCGTGTCGTCGGCGCCTCGGGTCTCAGCCCGTCGCACACCGTCGAGGTGCGCGCCGAGGGCCTCGATGGCGGCCCGGGAGCGTACGTTCCGTACGTCAGCCTTGAGCGTGATGCGGTGGACCTGCCAGGTCTCGAAGGCGAGTGAGAGCATCAGGTATTTGCTCTCCCGGTTGACACCCGTGCCCTGGGCCGAAGCGGCCAGCCAGGTGTAACCGATGTCCGCCACGGACGGGACCTCGCCCACCGCACCATGTGCACCCGGCGGCCAGGGCATGGGGCCCTGCCAGTACTCCAGGTTCATGAGACGGGTGGCACCGACGATGCGGTCGGTGTGCAGCCACCGGATGGCGAAGGGCATCGTGCGGCCCTCCGCCTGCTCAGCCAGAGTGGCCTCCACGTAGGAGACCATCTCGCCCCGGCCATGGGGGACGCGAGTGAAGGCGTAAGTAGAACGGTCTTCACTCGCCGCGGCGACGAGGTCGTCGACGGCCGCGAGGCTGAGCGGTTCCAGGCGCACGGAGCGCCCGGACAGGGTGACAAAAGCGGGCATGAGCACATGATGGGGGCTCTTCGAGATGCCCGGCGCCAAATGACACGGGACATCTTGGTGAGCATCCAGGAAAATGCCTGTCTCCCTGGCGCGTGGAGCGCAAAAGCGCAGGTCAGCCACGCGGATGTGGTCTCAGGCGGCGGTGCCGCCCGAGTAAATTTTCCGCCAAGTGCGACCGCCGTCGATCACCCCGCCGCCGGGGTCGGGACCAGGGCCGTGCGCACGAGCCTGCTGGGGACCCGCCGCGCCGCGTTGAGGCCGGTCAGGGCCTCGCTCAGGTGGTCCAGCGAGGCCGAGATCCAGGGCAGCCCGAGGGGGTCGGCGGAGCCCAGCGCGGCCAGTCGCCGCTCGGTCGTCTCGCCGTACAGGAGACTGGTCGCCACCCGCACCCGCAGGGCCCTGGGATCGTCGCCGAAGGCGTGTCCGGGGAGCACCCCGACGCCGTGGCTGTCGAGCAGGTCCGCGGTCAGCTCGGCGGAGGTCGCGTAGGCCAGCCCGGTGAAGTCGGGGTAGAGGTAGAAGCCGCCCTGCGGCGCGTCCACCCGTACACCCGCCCGGACGAACCTCTCGTGCACCGCCCGTGCCACCGTGCCGTGCAGCCTGCGGCTGTCGTCGATCCGCTCGACGAGCTCGGCGGGCTCGGTGTAGGCGTAGGCCGCCGCCTGCTGGACGGGGGCCGCGGGGCTGGACCAGATCTCGCTGGCCACGGCGAGCAGCCGGTCGCGCAGCGCCACGGACGGGAGCCGGGCGACGCCGATCCGCCAGCCGCCGAGGGCCAGGCTCTTGCTGAGCCCGCTGGTGATCACAGTGCGTTCGGGGGCCAGGTCGGCCGGGCTGAGGAAGCGCGCGGCGGGGTCGTGGACGAGGTCGCGGTAGATCTCATCAGAGATGATCATGAGATCGAGGTCGCGGGCGACCTCGGCGATCCGCCTGATCGTGTGCGCGGCGGCCAGCGTGCCGGTGGGGTTGTCGGGCAGCGTGACCAGCAGCGAGCGCACCTCACGCCCCTGGGAGCGCGCGTGCAGGACCGCGGAGGCGACCCGCTCGGGGTCCGGCACCCCTCCCTCGCCGGGGGGCGCCGGTACGAGCAGGGGACGCGCCCCGACCAGGTCCGCCTGGGCGGCGTAGCTGACCCAGCTCGGCATCGGCAGCACGATGTCGCCGCCGATCGCCAGCAGCAGGCCGTACAGCAGGGACTTGCTCCCGGGGCCGCAGACCACCAGCTCCGGATCGGTGGGCAGGCCCCGCCGGTGCCAGTATCCGGCCGCCGACTCGCGCAGCGCGGCCGCCCCGGCCACCGGCCCGTATCCGTTGTGCTCGGAGGCGGCGATCAGCCGCTCGCGCAGCGCCGGATGAACGGGCAGACCGGCCTCGCCGAAGGCCAGGTGCAGCACGCGCTCACCGGCGCGCCGTCTTCGTTCGATGTCCTCGTTGGCCGCCAACGTGGCGGAGAGCGTCACGTTCATGGGGAGTCCTCTCGCTCATTGCGGAACGTTCCCAAGCGTGGTGGGCTGTAGGCATCAGCACAAGCTTTGGTTGTTGTGGGTAGGCATAAGGAAGTCTGATGCTCGATCTGCGCCGTCTGGCGGTGATCTGCGAGTTCGCCCGCCGGGGAAGCATCGCGGCCACCGCCGCCTCCCTCGGTTACAGCCCGTCGGCGGTCTCCCAGCAGCTGGCGGCCCTGGAACGGGAGGCCGGGGCCGTGCTCCTCGACCGGACCGCGCGCAGCGCGGAGCTGACCGACGCCGGGCGCCGCCTGGTCGAGCACGCCGAACGGATCCTGTCCATGGTCGAGACCGCCGAGTCCGACCTGTCCGCCCAGGCGGCGACCCCCTCCGGCCGGGTCACCGTCACCGCCTTCCCCACCGCCGCGGTGGCCTTCGCGCCCGCCCTGGCCCGGACGCTGCGCCGGCACACCGCGCTGACCCTGCGGATGGGGCAGGGACGCTCCGGGCGCGGGATGCGCGAGGTCCAGTCGGGCGAGGTGGACATCGCCCTGGTGGACGACTGGTACGGCCGGGTGCGCGAGTCCGACACGCTGCGGGTCTTCCCGCTGCTGCACGATCCGCTGGTGCTCGTGGTGCCGCGCAAGCACCGCCTCGCCTCGCTGGATGAGCCCGTTGACCTGCGGGAGCTCCGTGACGAGCCGTGGATGGCCACCCCGGACGGCGAGCCCTCCCGGCTGGCCGTCGACCGCCTGCTGGCCGACTTCGGCGGCGCCCAGCCGGTGCCCTGGGAGTTCGAGGGCCTGGGCACCATCCTCGGCCTGGTCGCCAAGGGCATCGGCATCGCGGCCGTCCCCGCCCTGGCCCTGGCCTCCGGAGTCCGCGGCATCGTCGTCCGCCAGTTTCCCGGCGCCCCAGTCGGCCGCGACGTCCACGCCGTCGCCCGCGCCTCCGGCGTCCACCGCCCCGCCGTCTCCGTCACCCTGCGCGCCGTCCACGTCGCCGCCCGCCTGCTGGCCGCCGACCTGGAGGCGGTGGAGCTCGCCGCCCGGTAACGTCGGGGACGTGCCTCCCTCCTACGCGCTCGAGCGACTGCTGTCGGCCGGCGGGACGAAGACAGTGGCCGGGGTCGACGAGGTCGGGCGAGGGGCCTGGGCCGGGCCGGTGGCGGTCTGCGCGGTCGTCACCGACCTGTCGGAGCCGCCCGCGGGCCTGACCGACTCCAAGATGCTCAGCCCCGCCCGCCGCACATCCATGGTGGCCGAGATCACCGGCTGGGCGGCCGGGATCGGGTACGGCGAGGCGTCGCACGAGGAGATCGACGAGCTCGGCATGACCGAGGCCCTGCGCCGGGCGGCCAGACGGGCGCTGGCGGAGCTGCCGGTCCGGCCCGACGCGGTCATCCTCGACGGCAAGCACGACTACCTGGGCGCGCCGTGGCCGGTCCGGTGCGAGATCAAGGGCGATCTGTCCTGCGTCTCCGTGGCCGCCGCCTCGGTGATCGCCAAGGTCCGCCGCGACGCCTACATGGCCTCGCTCGGTCTGGCGGACTACGGCTTCGCCGACAACGCGGGCTACCCCTCCCCGGTTCACCAGAAGGCCCTGGCCGAGCTCGGCCCGACCGAGCACCACCGGCTGTCCTGGTCCTACCTGGACGACCTGCCCCGCTGGCGCCACCTCAAGAAACACCGCAACCCCCTGGCCGGAGAGGGTCAGCTCGGGCTGTTCGGCTAGGAAAGCCGCCCACCGGCCGAGCCACCAGGTGGTTCAAGCTGTTTCGCGGAGTCGGGGTTGATCAGCCGGAGAAGGTCCAGCGCATGCCTTTCCAGGGTGGGGACATCGACCTTGGACGTTTTCCAGACCGCGCTGAGGTCTATCGAGAAGTAAGCATGGGCGAGGATGTTCCGGAGGCCCCGGATGGATCGCCGGGCGACCTCGGGACGTCTGGCTCTGGTGGCTTCGCTTATGCCGTTCGCGGCTTCGCCGATGTTCATGATCTTCCACTGCGCGGCTGACTGCAGCTGCTCGTCATGGAGCCACTGATCTTCCTCTACGCCCTTGAGGAAGGTCGCGATGGATCGCGCGGACTTGACGATGTCGGCGAGGTAGAGCTCGTCACGCCGCGTAGAGGACTCGGGCGTCATGCAGGATCTGATCCCTGACCGTCTCGTTGAGGTAGCGCTTGGCCACCAGGTCGACGGGGCGGTCGAAGAGAGCCTCCAGCTCCTCCTGAAGCGTCATGATCTCAAGGAGGCCGAGCGGGGCGCCCTCGGCGTGGACGTACAGGAGGTCGAGGTCGCTGTCCGGCCGTTCCTCTCCTCGCGCGACGGATCCGAAGACGGACAGCTCGCTGACGCCGAACTGCTGGCACAGCTCGGTAAGCCGCGCTTTCACCGTGTCGAAGTCCGTCTCCGCCTCCCTCTCCATCGGGCCATGCGTCCTGATCCGAACTCGGTGGTGTGACGTTCTTTCTCGGAATGATGACGATCTCACTGTCCATCTCCATGAAGGCGGCGTCGTCACCTGTGCGGGGTGCCGGATCTCCGCGGGGTCCCGGATCTCCGCGGGAACCGGCCGGAACGGTGATCTGGCCTTCCCCGTTCACGCGCGCCGTTCCAAAGTACTCACCATGCGTATCGGTGTCTTTCTGGTTGCGGCCGGATTTCCGGGGCGGGAGCCGGGGGCGGTGTTGCGGGAGACGGTGGAGGCGGTCGTCGCCGCCGAGGAGGCGGGGTTCGACGACGCGTGGATCGCCGAGCACCACTTCATGCCGTACGGCGTGTGCCCGTCGGCGGTGACGCTGGCCGGGGTGGCGCTGGGCCGTACCTCGCGGATCCGGGTCGGGACGGCGGTGAGCGTGCTGTCGACCCGGCACCCGGTCGACCTCGCGGAGCAGGCGGCGGTCCTCGACCAGGTCTCCGGGGGGCGGTTCGCGCTCGGTGTCGGGAGGGGCGGGCCGTGGGTGGACCTGGAGGTGTTCGGGACGGGGCTGGCGCGGTTCGAGCGCGGCTTCGCCGAGTCGCTCGACCTGCTGTGCACGGCTCTGGGCCGGGAGAGGGTCTCGGCGGACGGGGAGTTCTTCCGGTTCAGGGAGGTGCCCATGGTGCCCGCGGTCCGGCTCCGGCCGGTCGTCGCCTGCACCTCGCCGGAGACCGTGGCGCTCGCCGCCGATCGCGGGCTGCCGATGCTGCTGGGCATGCACATCGGAGACGAGGAGAAGGCCGCCATGCTCGGCGACTATCGGGAGGCGGCCGTACGGCGGGCGCCGGGCGGCCGGGAGGGCGGGGAGCCCGGCGGGCGGGGACCTGGCGCCGGAGGGCCCGGCGGGGAGCCGGGCGGCCCGGCGGGGCCGCCCCCGCCCGGGCACGTGGCGGCGGTCGTGGGGCACGTGGGCGACTCGACGGCGCAGGCCGTCAGGGAGCTGAAGGAGGCCATGCCGCGGTGGCTGGAGCCGGGGCTGGCGGGATACGTGCCGGTGGACGGCCGGCCGCGGCCCCGGCGCGACATCGGCCGGTATGTGGACTTCCTGTGCGACACGCACCCCGTCGGCTCGCCCGGCCGCTGCGTGGAGAGGATCACCCGGACCGTGGAGGCCACCGGCCTGCGGCACCTGATCCTCATGGTCGAGGGCGCGGGCGAGCAGGCCCGCACCCTCGGCAACATCAGGCGGCTCGGGGCGGAGGTGCTGCCCCGGGTCCGTGGACGGCGCCCCTAGCAGTCGACCAGTTCGGGCGTCTGGTTGAGGATCTGGGACCTGGCGGTGACGAACTCCGCGTGGGCCCTGGTGGCCGAGGGGTCGAAGACCGCGACCCGGTGGCAGTTCTGGAAGGCCAGCCGGACCCCGAAGTGCCGCTCCAGGGCACCGCGCATGGAGTCGCTGGCGAGGCAGCGCAGGAGCTGGCCGCGGGCGCTCTCGTCCGGCGGCGGGACGGTGTTGTCGGCGAACTCGGCGCCGCTGCGGTCACGCTGCTCGACCAGCTCGCTGATCACCGACCAGGCGTAGGGCAGGGAGTCGCGGACGCAGGCGACGAATGCCTCGTCGTCCACGTCACCGGCTTTCGCCTGATCGATAAGATCGTTCGAAACGGTCAGCGACATGCTGCGTTCTCCTCTCAGAAGGGGATCGTTCAGACACTAGGTCGGGCCCGCTGAGCGCTCCATCTAGCGCAGGAGCGACACTCGCGTGGGCCCGAAGACGAAGTCGGGGTCGATCTGGGCGGCGAGGTCCTCCCCGGTGGCCCTGTCCGCCCAGGCCGCGGCGTTCTTGAGATGGAACTCCACGGCCTGGCGGCCGAACCGGGGCCAGTCCTTCTCCTGGGCGTCCAGGTGCTTCAGAAGCCTGCCCAGGGCCTGGGTGTTGGCCGGTTCCAGGTCCTCCAGGGTGAAACGGCGCCCCTGCTCCATCGCCCGGACCGCCGCCGAGTGCTCCAGGCACACCAGCAGGTCCTCGCCGACGTGCTCGCGCAGGAACTCCACATCCTCCGGCCCGTGCACCTTGTTGCCCACCACCGCCACCGGCACGCCGTGGCCGGCCGCGTAGTCGCGGTATTGCCGGTAGACCCCCACGCCCTGCCGGGTCGGCTCGGCCACCAGGAACGTCATGTCGAAACGGGTGAACAGCCCCGAGGCGAAGGAGTCGGCCCCGGCGGTCATGTCGACCACCACGTATTCTCCCGCTCCGTCGACGAGATGGTTGAGATACAGCTCCACCGCGCCGACCTTGGAGTGGTAGCAGGCCACTCCGAGGTCGTCGTCGTCGAACGGGCCGGTGACCATCAGCCGCACTCCCTCCGGGGTGGCGGCGGTGAAGGCGGCGTGAATCGGGTCGTCGGGCTCTTCCAGGCGCAGCAGCCGCGAGCCGCGGCCGGGCGGGGTGGTCTTGACCATCGTCGCGGCCGAGGAGATGCGCGGGTTGACCCCGCGCAGGAACTCCTTGATCTCGCTCAGGTGCGCGCCCATCGGCCGGGGCAGCGCGCCCTCCGCCACGCCCAGGGCCATGCCCAGGTGCTGGTTGATGTCGGCGTCGATCGCGACGACCGGCCCGCCCCGGCGGGCGGTGTATCTCGCGAACAGCGCCGAGACGGTCGTCTTGCCGCTGCCGCCCTTACCGACGAATGCCACCCTCACGACGACGATCCAATCTGATTATGAAAATCATTGCAACCTCTGACCGTGGTTATCATGCCACGGTCGGTGAGCGCGCGTGACGGGTAGGCGAGGAAAGGGATCGGGAGGCGGCCGGTGGCGTGGTTGGTTCTGGTGGTGTCCGGAGCGATGGAGACGGCCTGGGTGGTCGCCCTGGAGAGATCCGACGGGTTCTCCAGGCCGCTGCCCACTGTGATCTTCGTGGTGACGCTGGCCCTGAGCATGGCCGGGCTCGGCTACGCGTTGAAGTTCATCCCGGTCGGCACCGCCTACGCGGTGTGGGTCGGGATCGGCGCGGTCGGCACGGCGCTCGTCGGCATGGTCTGGCTCGACGAGCCGTCGTCAGCGGCCCGGATCGCCTGCCTGCTGCTGGTGGTGGCCGGGATCGTCGGCCTGAAGGTCTTCCACTGACCGGCGCGGGTCCCGGGGCCCCTTCACCGCCTGGTCGTACTGGGCGTGGCCGGGGCGGGCGTCGGGGAGCGCGTCCTTGGCGATGTGGGCGAGGGTGATCTCGGTGAGCAGCGTCTCCTCGTGCTCGCGCAGCAGGCTCCACACGTCGGCCAGGGGCCCGGCGACCCCCGGGTAGCCGCCGTGCTGGGAGTGCTCGGGGTTGCCCTCGACCACCATGACCACATCGGCCAGGGTGATCTCCTCGGCCGGCCGGGCCAGCCAGTAGCCCCCGTCGGGGCCGCGCTGGCTGTGGATGAGCCCGGCCCGCCGCAGTTGCAGCAGGATGTTGTCCAGGAACCTCCGGGGGATGTTCTGCGCCACCGCGATCTTCTCGGCGGGCACGGGGCCGGGCGGCGCGGCGGCCAGTTCGGTGGCGGCCCGCAGCGCGTACTGGGTTCTGGCGGAGATCCGCATGTCGTCAGTTGCGCACCTGCTGGAGGCCCCAGCGGCGGCGCAGGGAGTTGTCGGCCGTCTCGAACAGCAGGTCCACCCCGATGCCGATGACCAGAATAATGATCATGGTGGCGAGCAGACCGGCCGAGTCGGCGAGCTCGCGGTCGTAGTAGAGCCGCTCGCCCAGCGAGGACTGGTGGGCGATGATGACCACCAGCTCACCGGCCATCAGCGAGCGCCAGGCGAAGGCCCAGCCCTGCTTGAGCCCGGCGAGGAACGACGGCAGCGACGCCGGCAGGATCACGTGGCGGTAGAGCTGGAGGCGGCGGAAGCCGAGCACGTGACCGGCGCGCAGCAGGATCGGCGGCGTGTAGTCCACCCCGCCGATCAGGCCGTTGGCGATGGACGGCGCGGCACCGAGGATGACCACGAAGGTGATCGCGCTCTCGGTCAGCCCGAACAGCAGGATGGCCAGCGGGAACCAGGCGATCGACGGCATGGTCTGCAGGCCGGTGATCAGCGAGCCGAAGGCGGCCCTGAGCACCCGGACCCGGGACACCAGCGCTCCGACGACCAGCCCGGCCAGCACCGACACGGCGAAGCCGGTTACCGCGCGGCGCATCGTCACGCCGATGGCCTCCCAGTATTCGCCGCTGGTCAGGCGGTCGGCGAGGACCGGGACCACGTCGGCCGGCCCGGCGAAGACGTAGTCCGGCCAGAAGCCGGCCCACACCACGCCCTGCCAGATCGCCAGCACCATGCCGGCCGCCAGCGCCATCGGCCAGACGCGGCCCCAGATCCGGGGGGCGAGCCTGCTGCGCGTGCCGCCGCCCAGCTCCAGGGCGTCGAGCCCGGCGAGCTGCCGGGCATGGGTGTCGGGGGTCACCTGGTCAACGGCCATGGCGCATGACCTCCTCGCGCAGGCGGCCGGTTATGGCTCCGGCGATCTCGGCCACCTCCGCCGAGTCGGTGCGGCGGGGCCGGTCGAGGGTGACCGCGAAGTCCTCGACGACCCGGCCGGGGCGGCTGCTGAGCAGGACCACCCGGTCGCCGAGCCGTACGGCCTCGCGGACGTTGTGGGTGACGAACAGCACGCTGAGACCGCGCTCGCGCCAGATCCGCTCCAGCTCGTCGTGGAGCAGGTCGCGGGTCATCGCGTCCAGGGCGCCGAACGGCTCGTCCATCAGCAGCACGTCCGCGTCCTGGGCGAGCGCGCGGGCCAGGGACACCCGCTGGCGCATGCCGCCCGACAGCTCGTGCGGGCGCTTGGCGCCGAAGCCGCCCAGGTGGACGATCTCCAGGAACTCCCCCGCCCTGGCCCGACGGTCGTGCTTGGCCACGCCCTGGACCCGCAGCGCCATCTCGACGTTGGCCGAGACGGTGAGCCAGGGGAACAGCGCGGGTTCCTGGAACATCATGGCGATCTTGCGTCCCTCGGTGCCGATCCGGCCCGCCGTGGGGCTGTCGAGCCCGGCGACCAGGGAGAGCAGCGTGCTCTTGCCGCAGCCGGAGGCGCCGAGCAGGCAGACGAACTCGCCCGGCTCGACGGAGAGCGAGACGTTGTCGAGGGCCAGGAGGCCGTTCTTGCCCTGGCCGTAGATCTTGGAGACGCCGTCCAGTCGGACCGCGGGCCCGCCGCCCGCGGTCCGGCCTTCCGTCCGCTCCCTGAGCGGAGCTGTCATTTGCCCTCCTCCTGGGGGACCTGGGGGACCGATCGGGCGCTTACTTGTCGACGACCGCGGTCTCGCCCTTGGCTTTGAGGATCTCGTTGAGGGGGTCGAGGTCGTAGATGCCGTTCAGGTCGACCGGCTGCAGCAGCCCGATCTTGATCGCGTGGTCCGCGCTGCCGATCAGCGAGGAGGCGATCGGGTCGTTGGTGAAGGTGATGTTCTTGAAGACGCTGTCGAGGACCTCCTGCTTGAGCGGCTTGCCGCTCAGCTTCTCCAGCGCGCTGTTGACGGTCTTGGCGGCGTCGGCCGGGTCGGCGTTGATCGCGGCGTTGGACTCGACGTGCCCTTCGAGGAGCTGCTTGACCGTCTCGGGGTGCTGGGCGGCGAACTCCTGGCGGACGATCAGGTGGGTGATGACGAACTGCTTGTCCGGCCAGAGGTCGCGCTCGTCGACGAGGATCTTGCCCTTGCTCTCCAGGACCAGGCGGCTGGCGAACGGCTCGGGCACCCAGGCCCCGTCGATGTCGCCGGTGGCGAAGGTCTGCAGGGTCTGCGAGTTCTCCTGCGGGACGATGTTGACGTCGCCGCCGCCCTTGGTGTCGGTCTTCAGGCCCTTCTCCTGCAGCCAGTAGCGCAGGGCCACGTCCTGGGTGTTGCCGAGCTGCGGTGTGGCGATCTTCTTGCCCCTGAGGTCCTCGACCCCGTTGATCTCGGGTTTGACGACCAGGTAGACGCCACCGGAGGCCGAGCCGGCGACGATCTTGATCGCCTTGCCCTTGGACTTGGCCCAGGCGTTGATGGCCGGGTTGGGGCCGATGTAGGTGGCGTCGACCGCGCCCGAGAAGACCGCCTCGATCGCGGCCGGGCCGGCGTTGAAGGTGCTGGTCTTGAGCTTGGTGGCGCCGAGGTGCTTGGCGAACAGACCCTTCTCGATGCCGACCAGCGCCGTGGAGTGGGTGATGTTGGGGAAGTATCCGAGCCGGACCTCCGCGAGCTTGTCCCCGCCGCCGGCGGAGGCCGCCGTCCCCGTCGTCTCCGAGCCCCCGCAGGCGGTCGCCAAGGTCGTGAGCGCCAGGGCGGCCAGTGCGGCCACCACCCCGCGGACCCTGCGAGCGTTCATGACTACTCCCTAATTCCTACTTAATAAGTCGGTTATGCGTATATAAGAACCCGCACTGCCTACCAGTCAAGTAGGAATCATGGAGAATGGCCCATCGTTACCGCTCTGTGTTCTTCCGTGCCGTCTCGGTCACTCCCGGACCGGGCCACGGCCGCAGAAGGGGGCCGGGGCCGACCGGCGGAGGACACGCCGCCGGGCCGGCCCCTCGGCGGGCCGGCCCGGCACGGGTGCCGGTGGGGACCGGGCCGCGCGTCAGCCGCAGGCGAAGTCGAGGGTGATGGCGCCGTGCACGTCGTCCTTGGAGGGGATCTTGCCGGAGCCGGCCTTGGACGGCTTGGCGGCGTCGGCTGCCGACTTCGCCAGGATCGAGCTGACCTTGTGCTTGATCAGACGGTAGTCGGGGTCAGCGGTGTTGATCAGCGGGGGGACGAACTGGAAGCTCTTGATCCTGGATTCCTTCACCTTGTCGGACAGGTCGATCAGGTTCGGCAGCAGCCCCTGCGGGATGTCGGTGGAGACGGCGTGCACCGTGGCGTCGGCCAGCTTCTCGAAGCTCCGCAGCACCGTCACCGGGTCGGCCTGTTTGGCGACGGCGTTCATCAGGCACTTCTGCCTGCCCATCCGGACGTAGTCGTCGCTGTAGGTGCGGGCCCGGCCGAACCAGAGCGCCTCCTCACCCGACAGCTTCCGGGTGCCCGCCTGGATCAGGCCCTCGTTCTCCCTGCCGTACACGATGGGCTCCTTGACGGTGAGCCTCACCCCGCCCATCGCGTCGATGATCGCGGCGAAGCCGCTCATGTCGACCATCGCGTAATGGGTGATGTCCAGCCCGGTGATGTCGCTGAGCGTCCTCTTGAGCAGGGTCGGGCCGCGCTGGCCCTTGGGGACGCCCGGGACCATGCTGGGATAGTCCTCGGCGTACTGGAAGACCTCGTTGAGCAGGCCCGGGCTGTAGGGGGGCTCGCCTCCGAAGCCGTAGGGGAACTGCTCGCGGGGCGGTCCGGCCGGCATCGGGACGTTCTCCAGGTTCCTCGGCAGGCCGAACAGCACGGTGTCGCCGGTCCGGGTGTCGATGCTGGCGACGGTCATGCTGTCGGTGCGCACGCCGGGCCTCTTGGGCGCCGCGTCGGCGCCGATCAGCAGGATGTTGACCCGCTCGCGGCCCTTCCAGGGGTCCACCGGGATCGGGGCGGTGGTGGCGGCGAACACCGAGGTGACCACGTGCTGGGAGACGAAGGCCAGGCGGGCGGCGTAGACCATCGGGGTGACCACCGCGACGCACAGCAGGCCGACCGCCAGGGCCGAGAGGTAGCGGGCGGGGCGGGTCAGCGACTCCGGGCGGACCAGTTGGTAGGAGCGGACGACCACGGCCACGGTGGCGGCGGCCAGCAGCAGGGCGCCCAGCGCGAAGCTCCACAGCCAGGCCGGCTGCACGGCCAGGGAGAGCAGCTCCGTCCTGACCTTCAGCAGGGTGATCACGATGGCGGCGACGAGGGTCAGATAGACCCCCATCAGGAGGGCGCCCGTCACGCGCCGACCCACCCACAGGTGGGCCAGCCCCCACAGGGCGGCTGAGCCCAGCGTTAGCGCCAGGCCCGTTCCGATGCTCTGACCACCCCGTTTACCTGCCATCTTTCTAACATCTCCTGTCCGTGGGATCCACGTGTCACAGGTTAGTAACGGTTGTCGGATGAATGGGCTATGTCGCTGCGCGACGCGCGGAGAAGTCCAGGTCAAGCTTCGGTGAGTGAAGCCTGTCGTTTCGGGCGATCACTGATCTCCAAATTGCGGTCAAAAAGGATATCTGCCGGGTTTTGGCAGGTGGGGATGGGGATTCCCAGGTAAGGCCGGGGAGGGGGATCCTGTGCGAGCGGTAATCAGTGCGATCTTGATCGTGCTCTGCTGCGTCTCCGCGCCGCTCGCGCTCACCGGGTTCTGGGTGGCGGGCGACATCGCCGACACCGATCGCTACGTCGGGAACATGGCCCCGCTGGCCACCGACCCGGACATCCGGGAAGAGGTCGTCGAACACGTCACGGTCGCGATCACCGGACCGCTCCGGAAACGGACGCCGTCGCCCGCCGAGGACCTCGTCCGCACGTTGGTGGAGGGGGTCGTCGCCGGTGACGACTTCCCCGCCATCTGGGAGGGCGCCAACCGGGTGGCGCACCGGCAGCTCGTCGCGGTCCTGTCGGGCGACGGCGGCCAGGGGGCGCCGGAGGACGGCACCGTCAGCATCGACCTCACCCCGGTGTACGACCGGGTCAGGGCCCCGGTGGACGACCTGATGAAGCAGGAGCTGGGCGCCCCCCTCCCCGACCTGCACCCGGTGATCGAACTGTCCTCCTCCGCCGACCTGGTCAGGGTGCGGGCCGTCTACACCTGGTCGCTCAGACTGAAATGGGTGCTGCCGGTCCTGTCCCTGGCCTTCCTCGTGGCGGGGGTGGCGCTGGCGGGCGACCGGATGAGGGCGTTGCTGGGGGCCGGTCTCGGCCTGGCCGCGAGCATGCTCGTGCTGGCCGCCGGTCTGGCCGTGATCCGCGACGTCTACCTGCCCGAATACCTGAGCAGCGCGATGTCGGACGCCGCCGCCACCACCGTCTTCGACGCGCTGACCGGATTCCTGAGAGCCGGCCTGCGGGTGATCTTCGCTGCCGGCCTGGGCATGGCCGGGACGGCCTTCTTCCTGGCCCACCGGGCGCGGCGGGACCACCGTCACCAGCCGGCGGCGCCCGCGAACGACGTCGCCGCGGGCTGAAAGCCCAGCCGGTCACGGGCGGCGCTGATGTCGAGGGTCCGCTCCACCGCCAGGTGACCCGCGGCGTAGCGGGTCAGCCGGGGTGGACGCGGGCGGCCGAGCAGGCGGAAGGCGGTCTCGGCGGCGGCGGCGAGGGGGCCGACCAGCTTGAGGGGCAGATAGTACGGCTCGGCGTCGATGCCGCGTTCGCCGAGGATCGCGCGCAGGGCGTCGTCGAGGACGACCGGCCGGGCGTCGGTCACGTTGAAGACGCCGTTGCCGACGGGGCCGGCGGCGGCCAGCAGGCAGGCCCGGACCAGGTTGTCCACCGAGGTCAGGCTGACCAGCTGGCGCCCGTCGCCCACCGCCAGGAGCCTGTTTCCCCGGACCGCCCCCAGCACCCGGGGGAGCAGGGTCGTGTCGCCCGGCCCGTAGACGGCGTGCGGCCGCAGGACGACCGCCTCCCCCAGGACCCGCTCCGCGGCGGCCTTGGCGGCGCCGTAGGCGTTGGCGTACCGGCTGACCGGGGCCAGGTCCTCGGTGGCCATGACGGTCGGCCGGAACGGGTCGTAGACGCTGGCCGTGCTCACGTGCACGAACCTGGCCCCCGGGAAGGCCGCGGCCGCGCTGCGGGTCCCGTCCACGTTGGCCGCCCAGATCTCCTCCGGCGGCCCCCAGTCGGTGACGCTCCCGGCGCAGTGGACCACCACGTCCACCTCCGGCAGCTCCGGCCGGCCGCCCAGGAGATCCCAGGACGTGTACGGCGCGCCGCCCACATGGCAGGGTGCCACCGACGGCCGCCTGCCGAAGGCGGAGACCTCCCATCCCTCGGCCACGGCCGCGCGGCAGACCGCCCCGCCGACGAATCCCGACGCCCCCGTCACCCCGACCCTCAGCACGTCGCGCCCCCCGTCCCGGGCGGGCCCCCGGTCCCCCGCTCAGCCACGACGGGTGACCAGGTCGCGGAGGGCGGCGCGGTCGAGCTTGTCGGCACGGCCGGAGCGGGGGAAGGCGTCGAGGGGTTCGACGCGGTCGGGGAGAGCCGCGGCGTCCATGATCGCCGGGAGGGCCTTTCTCAGCCGGCTCCCGTCGTAGCCGTCGGCGGGGATGACGGCCAGCACGACCTCCTCGTCCCCGGTCTCGGGGTCGGCGAGCCCGACGATCGCGGCCTCGGCCACTCCGGGCAGCGCGGCCACGGCCGGCTCGTAGAGGCCGGGGTAGATGTTCACCCCGTCGCGGAGGATCATGTCCTTCTTCCGGCCGAGCAGGACGAGCCGGCCGTCCTCGACACGGACCAGGTCCCCGGTGGCGATCTCCTCCAGCGGGTCCTCGCCGAGATAGCGCCGGGCGAGGTGCGGTCCGGAGACGAACAGCTCGCCGTCGTCCGCGATCCGGACGCCGACCCCCGGCAGGGGTGCCCCGAGCAGGTCGCCCTCGGATTGGGCCAGCTTCTCCCGGGCCGAGGCGATCGCGATCGGCAGCGCCTCGGTCATCGCGTAGACCGACAGCACCTCCGGCCCGGACTCGATCGCCCGGCGGAGCACGGCCGGGGGCGCGGGGGCCGCGCCGAGCAGCAGGTAGCGCAGGGTCGCGGGCAGTTCGGGCGCCCGGCGGAGCAGCCTGTCCAGATGCACCGGGACGGCGAAGGCATGGGTGGCCCCCCGGGCGGCCAGTTCCCCGGCGAGGTCCCCGCCCCCGGGCAGCGACCAGGTGGCCCCGGCCAGGAGCGCCGGCAGCCCCAGCATGAGCTGGTCGGTGTGCACGACGTCGCCGGGGCCCAGCGGGAACGCGCTCCGGAAGAGCGTCAGCCCCGCCGCCAGGGACCCCCGCGTGTGCACCACGCCCCGGGGCCGCGCGGTGGTCCCCGACGTGAAGATCACCGCCGCCGGCTGATCCGCGGTGGGGGCGGCGGCGTCCGGGGCGTCGGCGCCCGGCGCCCTGAGGATCCGGGACAGGCGCAGGGCTCCCCGGGGGACCCCGGGCAGCCAGGGGCCCGTGTGGAGGTGGCGGACGGGGTGTCCCGGGAGGGGGTCGCGGAGGCTGGGCAGCAGCAGGCCGCGGCGGCGGGCCAGACCCTTGAGCGGGCCGCTCAGGGTGTAGAGCAGGGATTCGGCGACCACCCACCTGGGCCGGGTGACGGCCATGCGGGCGGCGAGCACCTCGGGGGCCAGCCCGGGGTCGGCGAGCACGAGCGTCCCGCCCGCCGCCACCGCCCCCAGCGCGAGCGCGACCGCGTCCACCCCCGGCCGCACCGCGAACAGCACGCCGTCCCCGGGCCGCAGCCCGGTCATGGCGCCGCGGACGGCGTTCACCCGGCGGGCCAGCTCGCCGTAGGCGATCTCCCGGCCGCGGCCGTCGATGATGGCGATCCGTCCGGGCTCCCGGCCGGCGGTGGCCATGATCCCGGTGATGATGTCGTCGTTCATGCCGCGGCGATCCACAGGTGCTCGTAGGTGGGGATGAGGACCCTCCTCGCGGCGCGCCGCCGTACGACGCGCACGTGGTGGGAGAGCAGCAGCGACGCCACCGCCCGGATCTCGGCCAGGGCCAGGGGGTAGCCGATGCAGAAGTGCGGGCCCGCGCCGAACCAGAGCCTGCGCAGCTCGGGCGGGTGCCCTCGGGAGGGGTCGAACGGGCCGTAGGCCCGGGCGCAGTTGTGGGTCACGATCAGCACCCGGTCGCCGGGCCGTACCGCCACCCGGCCGATCCGCGCGGCCGCGCCCACCGAGCGCAGCATCATCGGCGTCGGGGTGGTGATCCGCATGGCCTCCTCGATCACCTGGTCGAGGTCGTCCACCCGCGTCCGGTGGTCGTGCAGGAGGGCGATCAGCCGGGGCACGAAGGTGGCGACGGTCTCGGTGCCGGTCAGGAAGAACGCGCCGGCCGCGCCCCTGGCCTCGGCGGCGGACAGTCCCTGCGCGCGCATCCGGCCCATGACGGTGGAGTCGTCCCCGGCCTCGTAGGCGGCCTGCGCGATGTCCCCGATCCCGTCCAGCACCCGCTTGGCGACCGCCACCTGCCGCTCCCGCAGCCGCCGGGACCTCAGCGAGACCATCGAGACGACCCGCTCCCCGTCGGCGAACAGCTCGCGGGCGCGGGCCTCGGAGACGTCGCCCAGTCCGATCACCCGGCAGATCACCGCCCCGGCCATCACCCGCATGGCGTCGACCAGGTCGACCGTCTCCCCGCGCCCCAGCCGCGCGGAGAGGGCCTCCAACGGCTCCCGCAGCACGTCGGCGACCAGCGCCGAGACGTAGGCGGAGGTGAACAGCGGCATCAGCTTGCGGCGCAGCGCCAGGTGACCGGGGCCCTCCATGTTGAGCAGCACCGAGGGGCCGAGCACCGGCGTCCACAGGTCCCCGGGCGATCCGGGGCCGTCCTTGCGGAAGCGCTCGTCGGTCAGCACGGCGCGCGCGGTGGCGGCGTCGTTGACCACGACCCCCAGTCCGGGGACGCGGACCACCGGCCCCAGACGGGCCAGCAGCCGCATGAGCGGATAGACGAAGGGGTGCGCGGCCAGGTAGAGGCGGGTCTCGTGGTTCACCGGATATCGATCACTTCTGGACGGTAGTGGTGGTCGGCGTACCAGGCCAGGGTGCCCGCCAGGCCGTAGGCCCGCAGCCGCCGGACCGAGCCGAAGACCACCACGTCGCGGCGCGAGCCGTAGGCGGTGGTGAGCTTGCGGACCCGGTTGACCAGGGCGCGGTCCTCGTGGACCTCCTCGATCGCGGTCCTCGGGAAGCCGCCCGCCCGCTCGTAGAGCGCGGCGGTGATGGCCAGGGTCGCGCCGGGCATCATCACGTACGGCCCGAGATACTCCGGAGAGCGGTTGCCCGGCCGGAAGCGGCCGAACGTCGCGGCCACGTCCACCACGAACGGGATGAACCGCCGCTCCCAGAACTTCAGCGGGAACTCGTCGGTCCGGGGCACGAGTCGGCCGCCGACCATCTCCAGCCCGTCGCCGAACGCCCGCCGGATGTTGCGCACCCAGTCGGGGCGGGGCAGGCAGTCGGCGTCGGTCCTGGCCAGATGGGTCGCGCCGTGCGCGATGGCGTGGCGCATCCCGGTGTCGGAGGCGGCGCCGGTGCCCTTGCGGGTCTCGGTGACCACCTTGACGCCGTGCCGCCGGACGATCTCGGCGGTGTCGTCGGTGCTCGCGTTGTCCACCACGACCAGCGTGAAGTCACGGTCGTCCTGCCCGGCCAGCGCCCGGAGCGTCGCCTCGATGCCGGCGGCCTCGTTGTAGGCCGGAACGATCACCCAGAGGTCCATCACATCTCCGCCAGCATCACGCCCGTGCTGATCCCGCCGCCCAGGCCGAGCAGTGCGACCCGGTCGCCCGGCTCCCACCCGCCCAGCGCGAGCTGGAGCGGCAGCGTGGTCGAGGCGCAGTTGCCGTGCTCGGGCAGGCTGATCACGAGCTTCTCCTCGGGGATGTCCAGCACCTGCGCGAGGAAGCGCAGGTAGGGCAGCGCCACCTGGTGCACCGCCACGACGGCGAAGTCGTCCCAGCTCAGGCCGGTGCGCTTGAGCGCGTTGTGGAAGATGTCCGGGCCGATCAGCTCGAACGCCTCCTTCAGCCGCCGCCCGTCACCCCGGAAGTAGGAGTGTTCGGGGTCGCGGGGATGTGCCGATCCGCCCCCCGGCAGGGTGCCGATCGCCCACGCCGTGGAGTCGGCCGAGAAGTCGCGGTAGAAAATGCCACGTTCCAAATCCGAGGCGACCAGCACCGCGGCGCCGGTGTCGGACAGCGTGTATCCGGCGAAGGAGTCCACGAACTGAGCCCGGTCCCTGACCTGCCACCGGATCGCCCGTGAGGGGATCTCACCCGAGCAGACCAGCACCTTGCGGTGCGCGCCGGACAGGATCAGCGCCTCGGCCACCTGGATCCCGTTGAGCATGCTGTTGCAGGCGTTCTTGACGTCGAACACCGGGCAGGACAGACCGAGCTTGGCCGCCGTGATGTGCGCGGTCGCGGGCTCGACCATGTCCTGCGAGGCGGATGCGAAGATCAGCAGATCGGCGTCGGCGTGATCGAGCTTGCGGGCGGCCTCCGCCGCCAGGTCGGATGCCTGCTGGTCGTCGCGGGCGACGTGTCGTGACCGGATTCCCGTCAGCCGCTCGACGACGCCTCGGTAGGGCACGTATCCCTCGATCCGCTGCTCCACCTCCGCGCTGGTCAGCGTCCGTTCCGGCAGATACGTCGCGACGCCCGTGATCCGGGCTCTCATCGCTCCCCCTATGAAACGTCAAGTCTCCTTATGTCCGCGCAATGTATCGAAAAGAATGGCAATTGTCCTGGTCATGACGGCGGGATGAGGCCGATGCGCATCAGGGCGTCGATGTAGCCGCGCAGCTCGGCGGGGTCGTCGAGGTCGGCCGTCAGGCTGGGGGTGGTGATGAGGGAGAGGATGAGCCGCACCCCCCATTCGATCACCGTGTCGATCCTCACGTCGGCGGCCCCCGCGCGGGCGAAGGCCCGGCCGAGCGGGGGCGCCACCACGTCGACGGCCAGGCGCAGCAGCGGGCCGGCGTTGACCGTGAACCGGGGGAGCACCACCTCCGGCTGTTCCAGGAGCATCTTGCGCAGCAGGGCGTGGCGCCGGGCGTAGGTGACGCTGAAGGCCACTATCTCGGCGAGCTGCTCCCTGATCGGGCCGGGCCGTTCGAGCAGCGGCCGCGCGATGTCGAGGAAACGGCCGACCTCCCGGTGCAGGAGCGCGTCCAGGATGGCCTGCTGGTCCCCCACGTGCTTGTAGACCGTGGGCCGCGAGACCGCGGCCCGCTCGGCGATGAGCCGGTGGATCCGGGCGCTCAGCCCGATCTCCAGGAAGCACTCCTCGGCCGCGTCGAGGATCCGCCCCCGGATGTCCTCTTCACTCATCGGGTGCTGCTCCTGTCGCGGTCACGGGGGTTGTGGCGATCGTACCCGGGGCGGGTCTGTGAGATCGGACATAGGTTTACGGATGATTGTGAAATGTAAACGGAAGGTGTTGACCGGCCGCCATCCGAGATTTACGTTCCATGAGAAAACGTAAATCGCCGGTTGGGAGACTCCCCGTGACGATCGCGCCCCCGGACCGCGAGCAGACCGCCGAGCGGCTGCTGCGCACCTCGGCCAAGCACTCCTACGACCCGCTGACCGAGATCGACTGGGAGGCCCCGCTCGCCGAGGGGCGCCCCTTCGCCCCGCTCCACCGCGCCTCCCTGTACGGCACGGCGCTGTGGGAGGGGCTCGGCGAGGAGCGGCGGACCGAACTGACCAGACACGAGACGGCCAGCGTCGCGAGCGTCGGCATCTGGTTCGAGTGCCTGCTCATCCGCGTGCTCGTGCGGCACATCTACGACCAGGACCCCACGACCAAGCACGTCCAGTACGCCCTCACCGAGATCGGCGACGAGACCCGCCATTCCGTGATGTTCGCCCAGATGATCGACAAGTTCGGCTGCCCGGCCTACGGCCCCGACCGCGTCGCCCGCCTGCTGGGCCGGTCGGTGGTGCTGGTGCTGCGGCAGATCTCCGGGCTGGCCGGGGCCCTGTTCGTGGAGGAGATCCTCGACGCCCTGCAGCGCGAGGCCATGGCCGACGAGTCGCTGCAGCCGCTGGTCCGTCAGGTCTCCCGGATCCACGTGGTGGAGGAGGCCCGGCACATCCGCTACGCCAAACAGGAGCTCGCCCGCCAGTGGACGGCGGCGGGGCCGCTCGCCCGCGCCTACCACCGGCTGGTCCTCGGCGGCGCCGTCTACCTCGCGACGACCCGCCTGGTCCATCCCGGCGCCTACGCCGCCGTCGGGCTCGACCCACGGCGGGCCCGCAGGGCCGCCGCCCGCAACCCGCACTACCGGCGGACCCTCGCGTGGGCGGCGGGCAAGGCGGTGGCCGAACTCGGCGGCCTCGGGATGATCAAAGGGCCCGGCAGGCTCCTGTGGCGCCGGGCCGGACTCCTGCCCGCCCGGCCCGCGAGGCCCGGCGGGAGCGCCGTCGCGGGCTGACGACAGGTCGGGGCGCGGTCGCGGGCCGGCGGCGTGCGCGGCCGGGCGGCGCGCCGTCGCGGGCTGACCTGCGGAGACGGAGTGCCCTGGCATGGGGTGATCTCCGCTGGGTAGCCGGGGGCGCCATGAGCGACGTTCAGACGGGGACGGTGACCACGAAGGTCCCCGCGCGGTTGGACCGGCTGCCATGGTCACGGTGGCACTGGATGATCATCATCGGGCTCGGGACCGTGTGGATCCTCGACGGTCTCGAAGTGACGATCATCGGAAACCTCTCGGCCCAGCTGGCCAAGGACGGCAGCGGCCTGGAGATCACCCAGACCCAGGTGGCCGGTACGGCGGCGGCCCTCTACGTGGCCGGGGCGTGTCTCGGGGCGTTGTTCTTCGGCTGGCTCACCGACAGGTTCGGCCGCAAGAAGCTGTTCATCATCACGATGATCGTCTACCTGATCGCCACCGCGGCGACCGCGCTGTCGTTCTCCGCGTGGTGGTTCTTCCTGTTCCGGTTCCTGACCGGGTTCGGCATCGGCGGGGAGTACGCCGCGATCAACTCCGCCATCGACGAGCTGATCCCCAGCCGCCACCGCGGCCGGATCGACATCATCATCAACGGCAGCTACTGGCTCGGCGCCGCCGGCGGCGCGCTGCTGACCGTCCCGCTGCTGGACAACTTCGCGGTGAACGTGGGCTGGCGCATCGCGTTCGGCCTGGGCGTGGTCCTCGGCCTGGGCATCCTCATCGTCCGGCGGCACGTGCCCGAGAGCCCGCGCTGGCTGTTCATCCACGGCCGGGACCGGGAGGCCGAGGAGCTGGTCGACGGCATCGAGGAGCAGATCCAGCGGGACAAGGGCGTCCGGCTGGAGGAGCCCTCGCAGGCCATGACCATCCACCAGCGCAGGTCGATCGGCTTCGGCCGGATCGCGCACACCATGGTCGCCCGCTACCCCAAGCGCACGATCCTCGGCTTCTCGCTCTTCGTCGGGCAGGCGTTCCTGTACAACGCCATCACCTTCGGGTACGCCCAGATCCTGTCGACCTTCTTCAAGATCGACACCAGCACGGGCTACTTCTTCGCCGTCATCGCCGTGGGCAACTTCCTCGGGCCGCTGCTGCTCGGGCCGCTGTTCGACACCGTCGGCCGGGTCCCCATGATCTCCGGCACCTACATCGGATCCGGGGTGCTGCTGCTCGGCACGGCCTGGCTGTTCGCCCAGGGCGCGCTGAGCGCGGTCACGCTGACCGCCTGCTGGTGCGTCGTGCTCTTCTTCGCCTCGGCCGGGGCGAGCGCGGCCTACCTGACGGTGAGCGAGATCTTCCCGATGGAGACCCGGGCCATGGCCATCGCGTTCTTCTACGCGATCGGCACCTTCGTCGGCGGCGTCGCCGGTCCGCTCGTCTTCGCCAACCTGGTCGAGAGCGGCCGGCCGGGCGACACCGCGCTGGCCTTCTGCATCGGCGCGGCCCTCATGATCGTGGCCGGGCTGGTGGAGGTGTTCCTCGGGGTCAAGGCCGAACGCAAGAGCCTGGAGGACATCGCCGAGCCGCTGAGCGCCGCGTCGACCTGAGGGGTCTCCGCGCCGGCCCTGGGCGGGGCCCGGCCGGCGCGGAGGCGCGGTTCAGCGGCGCGGCGGTGCGGTTTATCTGGTACGCCCGCAGGACAGATAGCTTGATACGATAGTCATTATCATTTGAGCACCTGTTCAGGAGTTTGTCCCATGGATGTCCTCACCGGTCTGGACGCATGCACCACCATGGAACCGGATGAGGACAGGGTGGCGGCCACCCGCGACCGGCTCGTCACCCCCGAGGAGGCGACCCAGCTCGCCGAGCTGTTCCGGCTGCTGGGCGACCCGACCCGGGCCCAGCTGCTGTACGCCCTGCTCGAAGCCGGTGAGCTGTGCGTCTGCGACCTCACCGAGACGGTCGAGGTCAGCGACACCGCCGTGTCGCACGCACTCAGGCTGCTGCGGACCGCGGGCATCGTGGCCAGCCGCCGGGCCGGACGGATGATCTACTACCGTCTCGCCGACGTCCACGTACGGATGCTCCTCGACCTCAGCCGCGAGCACCTCCGCCACGGCTGACCCCTCTGGCAACGGTCGGCGGGCCGTACCCACCCGGCCACGCCCGCCCGGCGACGCTCGGCGGGCCGTACCCGTCCGGCGGCCGGGCACGGTTCAGACCTCGACCATCTCCAAGCCGGGCTCGACCGGCCGGAACGTGCGGCGGTAGGCCATCGGCGAGACGCCGACGGCCGCCTGCAGATGCTGCCGCAGGGAGGCGGCCGTGCCGAAGCCGGCCCGCTCTGCGACGCCGTCCACCGGCAGGTCACTGGTCTCCAGCAGGCGGCGGGCCAGCTCCAGCCGCTGCACGACGAGCCACTGGCCCGGGCTGATCCCCATCTCGTCGCGGAAGCGCCGGGTGAAGGTGCGCCGGCTCATCCGGGCGTGGGCGGCCAGCTCGGCGAGGGGGAGCGGCAGGTGCAGGCGCTCCAGCGCCCAGGCCCTGGTCGCGGCGGTGGTGGCCGTGGACTGCCCGGGCATCGGACGCTCGATGAACTGGGCCTGGCCGCCGTCGCGCCACGGCGGGACGACGCATCGGCGGGCCACCCGGTTGGCCACCTCGCTGCCGTGGTCACGGCGGACGATGTGCAGGCAGAGATCGACCCCCGCGGCCACGCCGGCCGAGGTCAGCACGTCCCCGTCGTCCACGAACAGCACGTTGGGGTCGACGTCGACCTGGGGGAACAGCTTCTGGAAATGCTCGGCGCTGCTCCAGTGGGTGGTCGCCGGGCGGCCGTCGAGCAGCCCGGCCGCCGCGAGGACGTAGGCGGCGGTGCAGATCGAGACCAGGCGGGTACCCGGCCGGACGCGGCCGAGTGCCCCGGCCAGCGGCTCGGGGAGCCGTCCTTCTCCGGCTATCGGGCCGAGCGCGTGGGTGGCCGGGATCACCACGGTGTCCGCGGTGGCCAGCGCCTCGGCTCCGTGCCCCACCGAGATCGAGAAGTCGGAG
This sequence comes from Streptosporangium sp. NPDC048886, assembly GCF_055586905.1. Lineage (NCBI taxonomy): Bacteria > Bacillati > Actinomycetota > Actinomycetes > Streptosporangiales > Streptosporangiaceae > Streptosporangium > Streptosporangium sp. NPDC048886. The sequence goes on along the minus strand of NZ_JBVJHH010000010.1, from coordinate 97,291 downwards.
TCGGTGCGGACCGGGCCGCCGTCGACGGTGCAGGTGACCACCTCGTAGAGCGGCTCCCCGTCCGGACCCCTGGCCACGCCGAAGATCCGCGCCGGGATGCCCAGCTCGAAGGGGATGACACCGTCAAGAGCGAACACGACGACCCTTTGCATGGCTCGATTCTTTCACGTGATGAATTCGGGCCAAATCCGCCAGGGGGAATGTCGGGATTGATTCTTTGCGATATCCGCCAAGGCTTTCCTGTAGAGCCGGGGTATTCATCGCCATGTGATCAAATATCTGGCGGGAGCGGTGATCGTGGCCGTGGGGGTGATAGGGCTCCCGGCCCCGGTGTCGGCCAAGGACCGGACCCTGCACCCCGGCGACTACACCAAGGCCGTGGAGCGGCTGCAACGACGGCTGCAGGAGCTGAAGTTCTTCCCGGGCCTGCGGGACGGCTACTACGGCGCGGAGACCCAGGTCGCGGTCTGGGCGTTCCAGAAGTCGCAGGGGCTGAAGGCCAAGGACGAGGTCGGGCCGGAGACCTGGCGGGCGCTGGCCCACCCGCACTGGTCGGCGCCGCTCGTCCCCACGGGACAGCCCCGGCGGGTCGAGATCGACCTGCGCCGCCAGCTCCTCACCGTCTACCGCCATGACCACCCGATGCTCACCTCCCACGTCTCGGCGGGCAGCGGCACGTACTTCTGCCAGTACGGCAACAGCTCCAGCACGCCCACCCCGGCGGGGGACTTCCACATCGTCGAACGTGAGCCGTACCGGAGCGCGGATCCGCTGGTGACGACATATGAGACGCTCTCCTTCGAGAGGGGACCCGCCGGCGACTTCATGAGCGCCGTCACGGGCGGCGTCGCCAGCGGCTTCACGGACGCAGCCGGCCACGACGCCGGAGCGGGCACCAGGGACCGATCGGCCAGGGGGCCGGCACACCTGGCCCACGCGGCCCGTGCGGACCGTGCGCCGCGTCCGGTGGAGAGGCGTCATCCGGCCCGTCCGGTGCTTTCGATCAAGCCGGCGTTCCCGGCCACGTCTGTCCGGCCGGCGTTCCCGGCCGGGGCCGTCCGCCCGCTCCAGGCCGCCCGCCAGGACCGGCCGGACCGGCCGCTCCGGCCGGACCACCCGCTCCATCCGCTCTACCGGGACTCCCCGGTCTCACAGGCCGCCTCGGTGCCCTCGGCTCCTCCGGCCGCCCCGGCGCCGCCTCTCGCCTCCGGGTGTGTGCGCATCCCGCCGCACATCGCCGAGCGGATCTTCCACCTGGTCGCCGTGGGGGACCCGGTCCACGTCCGGCGTGAGACGCCATAGGACCCGGGGTGAGGTGCCAAGGGCCTGCGTGAGACGCCATAGGCCCCGCGGTGAGATGGCATGGGCCCCGGGGTGAGACGCCGTAGACCCTAGATGGGGACGCTGGTGGACAGCGGCAGCCGGAGGACCAGCCGGGCGCCGCGGCCGTTGGCGCTGTCGGCGGCGTACAGCCGGCCCCGGTGCGCGGAGGCGATGTCCCTGGCGATGGGCAGGCCCAGGCCCGTCCCCCCGGCGTCACGGCCGCGTGCGGAGTCCAGGCGGGTGAACCTCTGGAAGACCCGTTCGCGCTGGTCCGTCGGGATGCCGAGGCCGTCGTCGGCGACCTCCAGCACGGCCTCCCCCCCTTCGCTGCCGACGTAGACCTCGACCTCGTCCGCCGCGTACCGGTCGGCGTTGGCCAGCAGGTTGGTCAGCAGCCGGGAGAGCTGGAGCCTGTTGCCCCGGACCACCACGTCGGGTTTGAGGCGCATGAGCACCTCGTGCCGGGGCGGCCGCCGCTCCACCTCGGTGGTGACGAGCTGGGCGAGGTCGATCTGCTCGAGCGAGTCCTGCACGCCCGCGTCGAGGCGGGCGAGCATGAGCAGGTCGTTCACGATGGCCTGGAGCCGCTCCGCGTCGGCCAGCACCGAGCGCATCGTCTCGCTGGGATCCTCGGCCTCGGGGTGGGCCAGTGCCAGTTCGAGCTTGGCGCGCAGCCCGGTCAGCGGGGTGCGCAGTTCGTGGGAGGCGTCGGAGGCGAAGCGGCGCTGGTTCTCCAGGGACCGTTCGAGCTGGTCGAGGGTCACGTTGACGGTCTGGGTGAGCTCCGCCAGCTCGTCCGCCTTGTCCGGCACCGTCATCCGGCGGCTGAGATCGGAGGTCCCGGTGATCTCGGCCATCTCGGCGCGCATCCGCCTCACCGGCTCCAGGGTCCGGCCGATCAGCCGCCAGGTGCCCCAGCCGAGCAGCGTGAGCATCGCCAGGGAGAAGGCGGCCAGCGCGATCTCCAGGATGGGGCCGGCGAGTATCGGCGGCTCGGGCTCCGCCGCGTAGACCATGACGTCGCCGTAGGCGGATGCTCTGTGCTGGAGGCCTGCGGTGACGAAGCAGATCCGGCCCTCTCCAGGCACCCTCGCGCAGGTCGTGTCGACCACCCGGGTGTCACCGCCGGTGGGCCACAGGTGGCTGATCGGGGGCTGGCCCTTCATCGCCGGGCTGGCGGCCAGGACCCGGCCGTCGTGGGAGACAACCTGGAGATATCCGACCTGGTTTATCGGTAACGTGCTGACCGGTGGCCCCTTGCTGACGGCCTCGTAGGTCTGCCGGGCCGCCACGGTGGCGGTGTCGACGGTCTCCTCCAGCACCCTGGCGCGCACGCCCAGCGACGTCGCGAGTGCTCCGACCCCCAGAACCAGCGCGGATATCAGCAGCACGGTGATCGTCATCCGGCTCTGGATCGAACGCAGGCACGGCGGTATATACACATTTCCCCCTGAAAAATCCTTTCACATATTTATAGGTGAAAGGTATTCATTGGGAAGTAAAGGCTTTCTATTATATTATGTCCAATTAATCGGAAAGAGTGAGGGAGCCGAGCTCGCCCCGGGAGGCGACGCCGAGCTTGGGATAGGCCTTGTAGAGGTGGTATCCCACCGTCCGCGGGCTGAGGAAGAGCTGGGCCGCGATATCCCGGTTGGACAGCCCCTGCGCCGCCAGCCGTACGATCTGCAGCTCCTGCGGGGTGAGCCGGGCCAACGGCCCGGGCGCGGGCACGGCGGGCGCGGCCGACCCGGTGGCGCTCAGCTCCGCACGCGCCCGGCCGGCCCACGGGGTGGCCTCCAGGCGCTCGAAGGTCTCCAGGGCGGCGCGCAGATGGGCGCGGGCGTCGGCCTTGCGCCGGGCACGGCGGAGCCACTCGCCGTAGAGCAGCTCGGTCCTGGCCCGCTCGAAGGGCCGCCCGTCGAGCTTCAACGCCGCGGTGAAATGCTCCTCCGAGTCTTCGAGCAGGGCCCGGCAGCGCAGCACCAGGGCCTCGGCCCACGGCTGCCGCGTGTGGCGGCCCCACTCCCGGTAGCGGGCGAAGGCACCGGCCGCGCGCTCCGGGGCGCCGAGCCGTACGGCCGCCTCCACCAGATCGGGCACGCACCGTGTCTCGGACACGTGGTGCCCGCCCGCCATGGGTTCGAGGCGGGAGAGCGCGGCCTCCGCCCGGCCGTGGCCGAGGTCGAGCATGCCCAGTGCCCAGGCCACCCACCGGTTGCCCGCCGTGCCGTCCTCGAGGGCCGCGTCCGCCAGGGCCCGGCAGCGCCCGTCGTCACCCTCGACCGCGGCGAGATAGGCCAGGAAGCTGTTCATCTGGCTGACCCACTGCCGCTGTCCGGTGTCGCGCGCGATGCGCAGGCTCTCGGTGGCGACGGTCAGCGCGTCGCGGTGCCGGCCGTGGAAGAGCTCGGTCTCGGCGAGGAAGAACAGCAGCGTCGGCAGCACCCCGATGTCGCCCCGGGTCCGGGCCTCGGCGACCAGCGCCGCGGCGGTCTCGCGGACCTCCCCGTCCTGGCCGGACGCCAGCCCGAACCCGCAGGCCTGGACGAGGTCGCGCGGGCCCTCCAGGCCCGCCTGCCGGGACGCGGCGACCATCACGGTCAGCGACGGCGGGGCGTCCGCCCGGGACAGGGCGGCGACGAGGAAGCCGACGACCGGCGCGAGCGGGTCGCCGGCGGGCAGCTCCAGGGCGTCGAGCCTGGCCCTGGTGCGGTCGAGCTCGGGCGCGCCGATGTACCAGGCGGTGTGCAGCGCCTGCGTGAGCATCCGCGCGGCCCGGGGACCGTCCGCCGTCGCGGCCCCGTCGAGCAGCGCCTCGTGCGCGGTGTGCAGCGACCCGCGCAGGAAGTCGGCGGTCGCCCGGACATGGGTGAGCCGGGCCTGGAGCGCCGCTCCCTCGGCCGCCTCGGCGTCCTGCCCGGCCAGCGCGGCGAGCTGCCGGGCACCCCGCTCGGCCAGTGCCCCGGCCCGGTCCAGCTCGCCGGCCCAGGCCGCCGTCTCCGCGGCCAGCGTCAGCCGCCGGGCCCGGGTCCCGGGCTGCGCGCTGAGCCGGGCCGCCCGCTCGTAGGCGGTGGCCGCGGCGGCGTGACCGTTGCGGCCGCTCGCGCGCGCGGCGGTCCGTTCCAGCTCGGCGGCCACGTCCTCGTCCGGGCCGGTCGCCGCCATGGCCAGGTGCCAGGCGCGCCGGTCGGCGTCGTCGGGGCCGTCGAGCGAGGCGGCCAGCGCCCTGTGGACGGCCAGGCGCAGGCTGGGCGGGATCCCCTGGTAGACGGCGGCCCGGACCAGGGGGTGCCGGAAGGTCATGGTCCCCTCGCTGACCCTGACCAGGTCCGCGCTCTCGGCCGGGTGGAGGTCCTCGAGGAAGTCCCCGAACACCGCCGCCGCCCGCAGCACGACGTTCAGGTCGCCGGTGTCCTCGGCCGCGGCCACCGCGAGCAGGCCCTGCGTCGCCTCGGGCAGCCGCTTGACCTGGCTGAGGAAGGCGTCCTGGACCCGGCTGGTGAGCGGCAGCGCCGTACCGTCGGCGGGCGCGGCGGCGGGCAGCTCGATCAGCGCGAGCGGGTTGCCCCGCGCCTCGGCCAGCACGCGGTAGCGCACGACCGGATCGACTCCGGCGCCCAGCAGGGCCGCGGCGGACGGGGCGTCGAGCCCCTTCAGCGGCAGCTCCGCCAGCCCCGGCGCGGTGAAGGGCTCCCGCGCGGCGAGGATCAGCGCGACCCCCTCGGCGTCGAGCCGCCGCGCGGCGAACAGCAGCGCCTCGGTCGAGGCCCGGTCGAGCCAGTGCGCGTCGTCCACCATCACCAGCAGCGGGCCGTCCTCGGCCAGCTCCGACAGCAGGGAGAGCACGGCCAGGCCGACCAGCAGCCGGTCTCCGGCCTCCACGGCGGCCAGCCCGAAGGCGGCCCGCAGCGCCCGCTCCTGCTGCTCGGGCAGTGTCCCGATCCGGTCGGACACCGGCCGCAGCAGCAGGTGCAGTCCGGCGAACGGCAGCTCGGCCTCCGACTCCACCCCGGTGCCGCGGATGACCCGCAGATCCTCGGCGGCGGAGGCCGCGTACTCCAGTAGTGCGGTCTTGCCGATGCCCGGCTCGCCCCGGACGAGCAGGGCGCCGCTCCGGCCCGCCCGGGAGTCCGCCAGCAGCCGGTCGATGGCGGCCTGCTCGGCGGCCCTCCCGTACAACATGCCCTGACCCTACTCAAAAGGGACGATCAGGCGCTCGCGCAGGAGTCGTGGGTGGCGTCGAAACCCTTGAGACTGTCGGCGTCGTCCTGGCGGAGGGGCTTGAGCCCCTTCCAGTCGTCGCCGATGGTCAGGACGAGCCGTGCCGTGACGGCCCGGGGGACGGGCCTGGCGGTGGAGGCGAGCAGGTCGCGGGTGAGGGTGGGCGCCCCCGGCGCGCCGTTCGGCGAGTAGGCGATCGTGGTCTTCGGGTACGGCCTGCGCGGGGCGTCCCCGATCTTGGCGATGTGGTAGCCCCGCTCCTCCAGGACGGCGGCCACCTGGGTGGCCAGGTGGGAGCGGCCGGTCCCGTTGCGCACCTCGACCTGGATCTTCGACCGGGCCACCTTGGACTGGCCGCCCTTGACCCCCGAACCGGCGACCGTCCTGTCCCGGGCGACGATCTGGAACAGCTTCCTGCTCTGCGGCTCGACCCATTCCACCCGGCCGGGGTAGGTGACCGAGTATCGCCAGGGGGTGGTGATGAAGTGGATCTGCCCGGCGGCCAGGCCCTGGGCGCTGGTCGCCAGGTCCTTCATGACCAGGGGGGTGAGCCCGGGGTCGGTGGTGACCGACCTGGTGGCCGCGTCGAGGAAGCCGAAGAGCTTCGTGGGGTTGGTGAGCGTCTCACCGCTCATGACCTTCTTGACCATGGAGGCGATGAACATCTGCTGCCGCTGAATGCGCCCGATGTCGGAGCCGTCGCCCAGGCTGTAGCGGGCCCGGACGTAGCCCAGGGCCTGCTCACCCTTGAGAGTCTGCCGGCCGGCGGCCAGCGTGAGCAGGGCCTTCTTGTCGTGGATCGGCTCGGGCACGCACACCTCGACGCCGCCGACCGCGTCGACCATGCCCTTGAATCCGGTGAAGTCGACCTTCACGAAGTGATCGATGTGGATGCCGGTGAGCGACTCGACGGTCTTCCACGTACAGGCGATCCCGCCGGAGTTGAACGACTCGTTGATCATGCCCAGGTGCGCCCGCTGGCCGGGGAGCCCCTGCCTGGCCCGGCACTCGGGGAGCTGGACCATCGAATCCCGGGGGAAGCTGACGACCATCGCGTTGTCCCGCTTCGGCGAGATGTGCGCCAGCATGATGGTGTCGGTCCGCTCGCCGGGGAACCTACCGTATCTGGCGTTCTTGCCGCCGCGCTGGTCCGAGCCGACCACCAGGACGTTCAGCGCCTTGGTGGCGACCTTGACCGGCCGCTTCCCCAGGTCGTCCGCCTGGACGTCGGTGTGCTTGACGTTCCCGGCCAACTTGACGTAGACGCCGCCGACCGTCGCCGCCACCGCGACCACGACGACGGTGACGGCGGCCACCAGCCACCACAGCCACCTGCGGCGCCGCCGGGGCGGCCCCTGCTCCGCGGGCCTTGAGGGCGCGTCGGTCAACCCGCTGCTCACGTGACTCCTGAGGGGATGGGCCTGGGTGGGCACCCGTGGCCGATGGGCCGGATTCCGGCCGTCGCCGAGTGTACTAATCACCCGTAAAGGGTGGATAAGAACTCGCGACAGGCCCCTCCGGGCCGGGCCTCCCGGGCCGGACGGCCTGGCGGCGACCCCGCCCCGGGGCTGCCGCGCCATGGCCCGTCCTGCGACGCCTGTTACGATCCGCCGATGATTATCCGCGATGGGAATCTTGACGATGTTCCGGCGGTTCTGGGGATGTTCGACAGTGCGGTGGCGTGGCTGACCGCGCAGGGCCGTACCGGCCAGTGGGGCAGTGAGCCGTTCTCCGCCAGCGCGGCCCGCGTCGAGCGGGTCACCTCCTGGGCGTCCTCCGGCGGGATGCGCATCGCCGAGATCGACGGCGAGCCCGCCGGATGCGTGGTCCTGGGTCCCGCGATGGACTACGTCACCCCGGCCTCGGAGCCGGAGCTGTACGTCCAGGGGCTGGTCATCGACCAGCGCTTCCACGGCCGCGGCGTCGGCTCCGCCCTGCTGGAACGGGCCCGCGCCGAGGCGGTGGAGCTGGGGGTGCCGCTGCTCAGGGTCGACTGCTACGCCGGTGACGACGGCCGGTTGGTGAAGTACTACGAGAGCCAGGGCTTCACCAGGACCGAGCCGTTCAAGGTCAATGAGTGGCCCGGCCAGCTCCTGGAGATGCGCCTGCCCACCGGTCCCGCTTGACCTCAACCGCACTGGAGGTTGCACGGTGGTCCCTCAGGGCATCGACCCGATCGACCCGCAGGAGGAGGCCGCCGTGCCGGACATCGCAGTCATCATCGCAAGCACCCGGGAGGGTGGTCTCGGGACGATGGTGGGGCGGTGGTTCCTGGAGCGGATCGGGCGGCGGGCCGACCTGAACGTGGACGTGATCGACCTGGGCCGCACCCCACTCCCCCCGCTCCGGCCCATGGGCTCCGGCGGTGAGGGGGGCTCCGGCGGTGAGGAGCGTCCCGGCGGTGAGGGTTCCGGCCGTGAGGGCTCCGGCGGTGCCGGGGTCTCCGGCGGCGCCGGGGGTGAGCCCCGTGAGCTCGCCGCCAGGGTCGGCGCCGCCGACGGCTTCGTCGTGATCACCCCGGAGTACAACCACGGCTACCCCGCCGCGTTGAAGCTGGTCATCGACTCGGTCCGCCACGAGTGGGCGGCCAAGCCGGTCGGCTACGTCTCGTACGGCGGGCGCTCCGGGGGCCTGCACGCGGTGGAGCAGCTCCGCCTGGTCTTCTCCGAGCTGCACGTGGTCTCCCTGCGCGACACCGTCAGCCTCCAGCTGGCGCACGGCCGGTCCGACGCGGCGGGGCGGCAGAACGAGCTGGAGGGCGCCGAGGGCGCGGTCAAGGTCATGCTCGACCAGCTCACCTGGTGGGCGACCACCTTGCGGGAGGGCCGGGCGGCCCGGCCGTACATCCGCTGAGCGCCCTGTGAAAGGGCGTCACACGCATGAAACATCAAAGGGAGGAGGATTGACTAGATATTTATCGTGATTTGGGGGATCTGTGGTCGGCGCTCTCGATCATCGTTACCGGGGCGAGCATCCCATCCGCACACTCGCCTACCTCTTCAAAGAAGACACCCTCAAGCTTCTCGTCGGGGTCTTCGCCTTCCTGGTCAAGCACAGCCCCACCTGGCTGCTGCCGCTCGTCACCGCCAACGTCGTCGACATCGTGGTCGGCCACCGCCCCATCGGGGGCCTGTGGGTCAACACGGCCGTGCTGCTCGCCCTGCTCCTGCTCAACTACCCCTTCCATCTCCTCTACGTCCGCTGCCTGCACGGCGCGATCCGGCGGATGGGCGTGGACCTGCGCTCGGCGCTCTGCCGCCGGATGCAGGAACTGTCCATCGGCTACCACTCGCGGGTCAGCGCCGCCGTACTCCAGACCAAGGTCATCCGGGACGTCGAGAGCGTGGAGCAGACCACCCAGCAGGCGGGTGACATGGGCCTGTCCGCCCTCGCCATGCTGGCCGGCGGCCTGGCGGTCATCGCCCTGCGGGTGCCCGCCGCGATCCCGGTCTTCCTGGTCGTCGTGCCCGCGGCGGCGTTCCTGGTGATGCGGATGCGCACCCGGCTGCGCGAGGACAACGAGAGCTTCCGCCGCGAGGTCGAGAAGCTCTCCACCCGCGTCAGCGAGATGACCACGCTCATCCCGATCACCCGTGCCCACGGCCTGGAACAGGACGCGCTGCACCGCGTCGACGGCACCCTGACCAGGGTGCTGCGCAAGGGGCTCCGGCTCGACCTGCTCAACGGCAGCTTCGGCGCGCTGGCCTGGATCCTGCTCAACGCGCTCGGCGTCGCCTTCCTGGCCGGCTCCGCGCTCGTCGCCTACTACCAGGTCATCCCCATCACCGCCGGTGACGTGGTCATGCTGTCCACCTTCTTCGCCACCCTCACCTCCGCGGTCACCTCCCTGCTCAGCCTGACCCCGGTGATCAGCAAGGGGCTGGCGTCGGTGCGCTCGATCGGCGAGGTGCTGCAGGCCCCCGACCTGGAGCACAACGGGGGCAAGGACAAGGTCGAGTCCGTCCGCGGCGAGGTGGAGTTCCGCGACGTCGAGTTCGCCTACGGCGAGGGCGACGGGCAGGCCGACGCCCCCGCGGTCACCGGCTTCAGCCTCACGGCGGTCCCCGGGGAGACGATCGCCCTGGTCGGCCCCTCGGGCGCGGGCAAGTCGACCGTGCTCAACCTCGTCATCGGGTTCCTGCGGCCCACCTCCGGCCGGATCCTGCTCGACGGCCGTGACATGGAGACGCTGGACCTGCGCACCTACCGCAGGTTCCTGTCGGTCGTGCCGCAGGAGTCCATCCTGTTCGAGGGCAGCATCAGGGAGAACGTCACCTACGGCATGGCCGACGTCTCCGAGGACCGGGTACGGCAGGCGCTGCGGGACGCCAACGCGCTGGAGTTCATCGACCGGCTGCCCGACGGGCTCGACACGGTGGTGGGAGAGCGGGGCGCCCGCCTGTCCGGCGGACAGAAGCAGCGCCTGGCCATCGCCCGCGCCCTGATCCGCGACCCGCGCGTGCTGATCCTGGACGAGGCGACCTCCGCCCTGGACAACCGGTCGGAGGCGCTCATCCAGGAGGCGCTGGCCCGCCTGGTCGCCGGGCGCACGGTCTTCGTCGTCGCCCACCGGCTGTCGACCATCCGCGGCGCCGACCGCATCGTGGTCATGCGCGACGGCGGGATCGAGGAGGTGGGCACCCACGAGGAGCTGCTGCGGCTGCGCGGCGTCTACGCCGGGCTGCTGAGCGCCTAGGAGCCTCCGGAGGGCACGGGACCCGGTCCCGTGCCCTCCCGGGCCTCATCCCGCGCCGCCGGACTCCAGCGGGTGGAAGCGGAGCCAGTCGACCTCCATCCACGCCTCCCCCGGGCTGCCGTGACCGGGGAACCAGTCGAGCTGCAGGCAGACCGACATCGGGCTGCGGGTGGACATGGACGAGCGGAACCACTCCCGCCCGTCGAGATAGCCGACGACCCCGCTGGGACTGTTCTCCACCGCGTAGGTGTGCCAGGCGGTCATGTCCACCTCGGAGTAGGACTGCTCCTCGCCCTGAGGGGTCTGCAGGAAGAAGTTCGCCCGCCACCTGCCGGGACGGTCCATCACCCCCAGGAAGTCGATCTCCTCGCCCGTGGCGCTGTGCACGCCTCCGCCGCCGCCGTCCGGCCACAGCAGGGCGATGGGGTGGTAGGAGTCCGCCCCCTCGTACATCCGGACGCGGGTCTCCCATCGCCCGTACGCCGCGCTGTGCCGGCGGCCCAGCCCGGCCGTGGTGCCGTCGGCGCGGCCGTACAGGTAGAGCGATCCGTTCCCGATGAAGAGCTGGTCGGGAGAGCGGCGGCCCTTGTTGTCGTGTCCGGGCGAGTCGTAGATCACCCAGTCGGCCGGATCGAGGTAGTCGTCGAACTCCGCGCACCAGGCCGGTGCCCCCCAGCCGTGGACCGCGGCGGCGCTGGAATCGCCGGCCGAGCCGGCCGAGCCGGTGGGATCGGCCGAGCCGGGGGACTCGGTGGAACCGGTCGAGTCGGTCGAGCCCGCGGGATCGGTGGAGTCGGTGGAACCGGCCGAGTCGGTCGAGTCGGTGAAGTCGGTCCAACTGGTGGAGTCGGAGGGACCGACCGAGTCGGCCGAGGTGGTGGGGTCGGCCGAGTCGGTGGAGTCGGTCCAGCTGGTTGAGCCGGTGGGGTCGGTGGGGCCGGTCGAGGGAGCGCACGGAGCCGCCTCGGCCGTGCCGGAGACCACCTCGCCCTGGGCGGAGCCGAGGGCGCTCACCGTCAGCATGGCCACCATGCTGAACACGGCCAGCCGCACGTGCGATCGAGTGATCATGACTGCTGCTCCCAGGATTTCGCGCAGAGCGCCGAGGGGGTGAAACTCCAGCAGCCGGCCCTGACGGGGGCCGGGGCCCACGGGGCGGAGACGCCCGGCGCGGAGGCGAGGGAGAAGGGCGGCGGCGCGAAGGCCCACAGGGGGGCCGCCTGCCGCCTGGCGGTCAGCGGGTTGCCGGGCAGTTCCCAGGTGCGGCCGCGCCAGGGCGCGAGGCTCCAGCACGAGGCGTCCTGGGGACGGCAGAAATCCGTGGCGGAGGTGCGCGCCAGCGGTGGCAGCGGGAGGACGGCCCGGAGCGGCAGGGGCGAGGTCGGCGCCACGAGAGGCCGACGGTCTCCGGGTCCCCCGGTCGCCTCCTCGGCGGGGGTGTCCGGGACGAAGGAGGTCGTCGGGCTGGCCACCGGCTCGGCCGTCCGTGCCGGCGGGACCGGTTCCGGAGCGGTGGGCTGCTGAGCCGTCGAGGTGGCGCGGGGCGCCGAGGTGGCCGTGGTGCCGGTCGTCGGGCTCGGCGTGGACCTGGCCTTCTCCCTCTCCCTCTCCTCCCCCTTCCCCTTCGGCGGGGCCGGTCTGGAGGTGGGGCGTGCGGTGGCCGGCCGGGAGGTCGTGGGCTTCGCGCTGGCGGCCGGCTCCGGCGCGGGCTTGGCGGGCCTGTCCGGCGGGTCCGGTCGGGTGGTCCGGCCCGGCCCGGCCGTATGCGCGGAGGTGGGTTCGGCGGTGGCGCCCGGTCCGGGCGTGCCGCCGGGCTCGGCCGTGGTGGCCGGGCTCGACGTAGGGGCGGGCTCGGCAGACCCGCCGCCGGGCCTGTCGCTCCTGTCCGGGGCCGGCGCGCCGTTCTTGGCCGGAGCCGGTGACGCGCCGGCTTCGGGGAGTTTCGCCAGGTACATCTCCGGGTCGGTGCCCTTCGAACGCGCTGAGGCGCTCCCGCTCCCGCTCCGGGGACGCCTGTGTGCCGGCGGCTCCGAGGAGCGTGCGGCCTCGCGGTCCGGTGGCCTGCTGGAGGCGTGCGGCGCGGGCGCTTGCCCGCCGTCCGGCGTGGGGTCCTCCCCGCCGTCCGGCGCGGGGTCTCCGGTGTCCTCCGAGGGGGGGTCCTCCGTGCCGTCCGGCGTCCCTCCCCCAGGACCGGAGGGTTCGATCTCGGACGGGCTCTCCGTCTCCGCGGACGGCGGCTCCGGCTCCGGCTGCGGGGGCTGCCCGGCGGCGACGGGAGGGTCGACCACCGGCGCCGTCGTCGGTGGCGCGGCGGCGGACCCGCCGGGAGCCGCCATGGCGGACCACGGCTGGGCGACGACCGCGCCGGCCGTCGCGGACACCCCTGCCAGGAGGAGGCCGGAGACCAAGGTGACGCGCCGAGACGAGTTACGTGGGGGCATGGGTGCCTCCTCGGTCTATGAGGTGGGCTCGGGGCCGGAGATGGGTTTCCAGCCCGCGGCGGTGAACTCGGGGGTGCCCGGCAGGGCGACCTCGGGCACCGCGGTGGAGACGGGATCGGGGATGTTGACCCAGTCGCCCCGGCCCCGCATGCCGGGATGCCACGCCATGAGCAGGCTCATGGCGTACGGGCTGGAGTAGGTCGGGTCGGTGTCCTGGGCGCCCTTGGTCGCGGTCACCTGGACCAGGACGGACACCTGGATCTGGTCCTTGGCACGGGCCCGCCACTGGACCCCGATCGTCCTCGTCCGCATGGCGGCCCCGTCGGGGAGCTTGCCGGCCTTGGGGAGGCCGAGGGTCTCGCGCCATCCGGCGACGGCGGCCCGCGCGCCGGCCCGGGCCGCCTCCTGCTGCTCCGGCGGGGCGTACAGGACCGCCGCCTGCTCGGCCTGCTCGATGTCCAGCGTCCACGCCGCCTCCAACGTGGCGGCCGCCGCCGAGACCGCCCCCAGCTCGGTGTGGGGGAACCCGACGGGATAGCCGGCGTCGCCCTCGTAGCCGGAGGGCGGGGCGAGCGCGACGGTGCCGGCGGCGGCCGGGCCCGCGGTCCGGGCCGTCGAGGTGACGGGCTCGGGCCGCAGGAACTGCCACGCGCCGACCATCAGCAGGATCGCCCCCACGATGGAGACGACCACGACGACCATCCGCCGGGAGTTGTGGGGCGGGGGGCCCAGATCCCAGTCGAGCACGGGGTCCTCGGCGGCTGGCCCCACTACTTGCCCCGATCGGGACGCTGGCCGAACGCCTGGCCGGCGGCGGCGGCCAGGCGCAGGTAGGCGCCCCGGGTGGTGGGCCGGAGGCGGGCCAGGTCGACCTCGGCGCCCTCCTTGAGGTGCGGGTCGTAGGGGACGCGGATGACGGTGCGGCAGCGGGAGCCGAAATGGCGTTCCAGCAGCTCCACGTCCACGTCGGACTTGGGCTCCACGGCGTTCAGCACGACGATGGCGTTCTTGACCAGGTCCGCGTACCCGTGGGCGGTGAGCCAGTCCAGTGTCGCGGCGGCCGAGCTCGCCCCGTCCACCGCGACCAGGCTGACCAGCACGATCTGGTCGGCCAGCTCCAGCGTCGCCCCCATGGCCCCGTGGAGCAGCCCGGTCCCGCAGTCGGTGATGCAGATCGAGTAGTAGCGCTCGATGAGCCCGGCGACCGTGCGGTAGTCCTCGGCGTTGAACGCCTCGCTCACGGCGGGATCGGTGTCGGAGGCGAGGACCTCCAGCCGGGCGGTCGACTGGGAGGTGAAGGCGCGCGCGTCGGCGTAGCGGACGATGTGGGGGGCTTCGGCGAGCAGCGTGCGGATGGTCGCCGCCGTCTCGGACTTGACCTTGATCCCGAGGGTCCCCCGGTCGGGGTTGGCGTCGATCGCGATGACCCGGTCTCCCCGCAGGGAGGCCAGGGTGTTGCCCAGGGCGGCGGTCGTCGTGGTCTTGCCGACCCCGCCCTTGAGGCTCATGACCGCGATCCGGTGGTGCCCGCTCGCCACGGGGGTCTGGGCCTGGGCTATCAGCGTGCGACGCTCCACCTCCGTGGCCGACTCCGCCGGAATGATCTTCCCGCCGGAGAGCTGCCAGATGAGACGCCGCCACCCGCCGGTGGGCTCGGGACGCCGGTTGATGAGCAGGTGTTCGGCGGTGAGGGGGACCGTCTCCTGGAACTGCTCCGCCGGAGCGGACGGCGAGCCCTGGATCCGGGGGGACGTCTCCGTCATGGCCAAGGTCCTTTCAGAGAACTTTCGCAGAGCAGGTGGGACGGGGCTGTCAGCAGGTGAGCCAGCGCACCGTCGTGGTGATCGAGTCGTCGGGTCCGTGGACGGTCAGGGGGGCGGTGACGGAGGAGGGGACGCCGCACCATTGGCGGATCCGATGGGCGCGCAGCGTGATCACACTGGTCCGTCCCTGCTCCAGGGTGCCGTTGGACGGGCTCACGGCCAGCCCGGGCGCCGTTATCCGCCAGTCGAGGGCGGCCCCGGAGATGGCGAGGACCAGGCTGCCCTGGCCGAACTCGTCCAGGGTCACCACGGGGGGGATCCGCAGCCGTGCGGCGAGCCCGCTCCGGGGGGCGGGGGCGGCGCCGGCCGTGGTGTCCTGGACGGCGGAGGACTGCAGGGAGCCGGCGGGCCGCTCGGTCCCGATGGCGGGCCCGAGGAGGTTCATGCCCGTCAGGGTGCCCGCAGCCCCGGCGACCACGATGATGACGATCTTGATGGTGGTGCTCCGGACCCGTTCCCCCGCCCATGCGAGCGCCTCCACGAACCGGACGCCGGGGCCGAAGCGCACTCCCTCGGGCTCACCGGTCGCTCGGGCGTAGGCCCGGACCGCCGGCGCCCGCCTGTCGCCGGACCTGCCGGCGGCCGACTGGCCGGTGATGGCGGGGATGGCGGGGTTGGTGGCGGTCATGTCGTTCTCGCGCACCCGCGTCTGCGAGAGCAGCGCGTCGTACAGGGGGGTGTCCTGTGAGGACGGAGACGGAGACGGGGACGGGGGCGGGGACAGGGCGGAGCGCGGCCGGGTCGGGCGGGCCTGCAGCGCCGGCAGGGACGGAAGGGTGGGGCGCTCCGGCAGCACGGGAAGGTACGGAAGCGTGGAGCGGTCCGAACGGCCCGCGCGGTCCCCCCGGTCCGAACGGTCCGCGTGCTCCACCTGGCCCACCCGGCCCGCGTGGTCCCCCCGGTCCGCCCGGTCCATCCGGTCCGCCTGGTCCGGACGATCTGAACGGTCCGGACGGTCCGCGCGTTCTGGGCGGTCCGCGCGATCCGTGCGATCTGCACGGTCGGGGCGGTCCGCGCGGTCGGGTCGGGGGGGACGGGCAGGACGGCGGGGTGTGGAACGGTCCGGGCGGACGGGGAGATACGGGAGGGTGGAGCGCTCCGGTCTGGCCGTACGGCCCGGCCGTACGGCCAGACCGGGCCGGGTCTCCTCCCGCGGCGGCGTGCGCGCTCCGGGGTCCGCCGCCTCGGCGGGCGCGGGTGCGCTCTTCGGTTCGGGCGGTTCCGTGGGGGGCGGAAGGGAGTCGAGGAGCCGCCGCCTCACCTCGGTGGTGAGGGGCGGGATCCGCGGGTGGGAGATCATCTGTGGGACCGTGTAGCGGATGTTGATCGGCCGCGTGCACGCGGAGCACTTGATCATGTGAGACAGCAGGTCCGTACGGGCCTCTTCGAACTCGGCGGGAGAGAGCGTCCGCCGCTCGTCGAGTCCGTCGAACTCGTCGAACCCGTCGGGTCCGTCGAACCGGTCGGGGCCGGCGGGCTCACCGAGCCCGCCGGGGAACAGGGCCTCGACCAACGGGGGGAACTCCGGGCAGGTGCCGCGGCCGTGTTGGAGGGCGTCCAGGCCGCTCACGAGGGTCTCGATCAGGTCCTGGGTGCGTGTCGCCAGCCTGCCGACCTCCTCCACCGGCATCGCCAGCATGTGGGACAGGTCGAGGGTGGCCAGCTCGTGGCGGTACATCAACCTGAGCGTCTCGGTGCCCAGCGGGTCGACGATCGTCCAGACGCGCTCGATCAGCCGGGCGTCCGGCATGCCCGGCCCGGCCTCCGGGACGTACTGCTCCCGGTAGCCGGGCGCGGCGCGGCAGTCACGCCGGAGCACGGCGAGCAACCACCCCCGGGCGGTGATGTCCCGGGGTGCCGACTGGGCCTGGCAGGCGGCCAGCGTGGAGGTGACCGCCGCCAGCGCCCGGTCGGGGGCGAGGTGGTAGGCGGCGTAGTCCATCAGGTGCGCGCCGTGCTCGCCCACCCAGGTCGCCCCCTGGCCAGGACCGAGCACGGCGCGCCCAGCTCGGGGGGGAGTGCTCATGGGCCGGTGTATCCGAACGGGTCCGGGTGGACCTGACCGGTATCGGACTGGACGGCCGGGTCCGGCTGGATCTGGCCGGGGCCGGTGCCGGGCTGGACCTGGCGGGTGTCGGGCTGGACCCGGCGGGTGTCGGGCAGGACGGCCTGGTCCGGCTGGTCCGGCTGGACCTGACCGTTGTCCGGCTGGACCTGGCCGCTGTCGGGCTGGACCTGGCCGCTGTCGGGCCGGGCGGGCCGGGCGGGCGGGGCGGTGGAGGGATCGGTCACCACGAGCTCAAGGTTCCGCTCGGGCAGACCGGTGAACTTGGTCCAGTTGCTGACCTCCCCGGGCGCCGGCTCCGCGTAGAGCCAGCGGATGAAGGCGGGCCACTGACAGGAGTCGCGGGGGATGGCCGGGCCGCCGTCCTGGGGCGCGCCCAGCCGCTGAAGCTCGGCGGCCGAGTAGTCCCGGCACGGAGGGGTGCCCGGCGGGGCGATGTTGAGGTCCCACACGCCGTTCTCGTCCGTGTAGCGCATGTTCTTGTCCAGCCCCAGGGCCTCCTGGGCCCGCCGGAGCAGCTCCGGGTCCCGGAAGATCGGCAGGGAGTCGCCGTCTCCGGAGACCTCACCGTCCGGAAGCGGCGTGGCGGGCTGCAGCACGCTCCCGTCGGGAGCCTGGGACGGGTTCTGGGCCGTGCGCCGGTCGGGCTGGGGGAGCTGCGTGTCCTGGGACGGCTCCGCCGGTGGGAGGCTCTCCTGGGCCGGCTGGGAGGGTCCGGCCGGCTCGGGAGTGGGAGTGGGAGTCCCCGGAGGGCGGGTGTCCGAGGGGCCGGGGGTCGCCGTGGGCGTGGCCTGCTCACCGGCGCTCGCCGACGGGGTGGGCGTCGCCGAGGGTTTAGGCGTCTCCGCGGCGTCCGTGGGCTTGGCGGGGGCCGTGGGGCGGGCCGGCGTGCGGGTGCCCGAGGGCTGGGCGGGCTTGGGGGTCGGCTGCTCCTTCTCCCTCTCGACGCCGACCTTCTTCTCGGTCTTCTTCTCGGCCTGCTCGATCCGGCTGCCGCTCTCCGAGATGTCACCGGCGATCTTCTTCGTCGGTGCCGGCGCGGGGGGAGGCGTGGAGCGGCCCGACTTCACCGGTGGCGGCTGTGCCGCCGTCGAGCGGCGGGTCTCCGGGGCGGGCTGCAGCGGCGCCGACGAGCGGCGGGGCTCCGGAGCGGGCTGCGCCGCCGTCGAGCGGCGGGGCTCCGGGGCCGAGGACTCCCGCTTGGGCGGCGACGACGCCGTGCTCTTGGGGTTTCCGGGCCGCTGCAGGGCGGAGGCGGCACTCGCCAGGACGGCGAGCGAGACGCAGTCTCCCCCGCCGCCTCCGACCGCGTGCCCGTCGGTGGTGGTGGTCAGGCAGACCCGGGGGGATTCCGTGGAACCGTCGCCGGTGATGGTGCTGCCCTCGTCGGCGCCGGAGAGCGGGAGGGTCGGGTCCCCGTCGGCCGAGCCACGGGACTTCCACGCCTGCTCGCCGTCGTCGAGGTGGTAGGTGCCGGCCGCCAGGCGCATCACCTTCTCCTCGACGGGATGCGAACGGGCGGCGATGACGGTTCCCAGCCCGGCACCGGCCCCGAACACGCCGATCGCAATACTTGCAGTGATCACCGTCGCGCGTGAGGCCTTACGTGAGGGTGTCATCATGGATGTTCCTCTTCTTCCAGGGGGGTGTCAGTCGCCGTGGCTCTCCAGGACGTCGCTCCACTCGCCCAGCACGCGGACGGGCTCGATGGAACCGGCGGGAGGGACATGGGCTACGTACATGCGTCCGTAGGTCGCGCTCACCGAGCGGGTGAAGGACCGGTTCCCGGTGCGGACGGCGGCCGACCCCTTCAGGGTGACCTTCGCTCCCACGCGCTCAGCCTTGCGCGCGTCGACGGAGCGGGCCCCGTACCAGATCAGGGCGCCCCCGTCGCTGGTCCTCAGCGAGCGCACCGGGCCTTCGAGCTGGTATGACAGCCTGAGCGACCAGCCTGCCTCCTCCAACTGGGCGCGTTCCTGCTGCCAGAACTCCACGGTCTCGCTCGTCCACGGCCCGTCGGCGAAGGTCGGGTCCAGCTCGGCGTTCGCCAGGCTCGCCAGGTGGGCGCCGGCGACCTCACGCGGGGTCGCGAGCAGCTCGGAGGTGTTCTCGGGCAGGCTCGTGGCGTAGCCGTCGGCGTCGGTCGCGATCTTGGGGAACCGGGCGGGGGTGGCCCGTGTGTCCGCCGCCGACGCCACCAGCCGCCATCCGGCGGGGGTGGAGCTCATCACATCGGTGATCCGGGCGACCCCCGGTTCGTAGGAGACCGCCACGAACCAGTCGGGGGTGCCCTCGACATGGCGGGGGATCCACACCTTCGGATTGGGCCAGATCCCCGAGGCCACCGACTCGCCCTCCAGCCGGGCGGTCTTGAAGCTCGCCCGCGTCATCTCCAGCGCGAGCCCGTGCTCCAGCTTGCCCATCGCGGTCTGGTCCAGGGTGGCCTGGGCCGTTGACAGCCCCCGCTGGTAGCGGCCGTGGATGCGGTAGACCTCCTTGGCGGAGAGCTGGGACGAGCGGGCTCTGGCCGGAGGGGCGGCGGACGGGGAGCCGACGGTCGGCGGGGGCAGGGGCACGGGGGTGACGGACGGCGGGACGGTGACCCTGGCCCTGATCCGTGCCTGCTCGGTGCCGGCGGCCTTGGGCCTGGGGGACGGCGCGGCCGTGCCCTCGCCGTCGGGAGCCGGTGCGGAGGGTGTCGGTGTGCGGCCGCCGTCGGGGGCGGAGGGGGCCGCTGTGCCCTTCCCACCGGGGGCCGGTGCGGAGGGCGCCGGTGTGCGCTCGCCGTCGGGGGCGGAGGGCGCCGGTGTGGCCTTCCCGCTCGGGGCCGGTGTGGGTGTGGAGGGAGCCGGTGTCGGGGGTGGAGGGACCGCCGCCTCCCAACCCGTCTCGGAGGGCCGGGGGGTCGGGTTGGCGACCAGGGCCTGCGGCCCGGAGGTGTCTCTCGTGGTGAGCCAGACCCCCGCCCCGGCGAAGATCGATAAAATCGCCCCGGACAGAATGACCTTCCGCCAATCGAATGCGGCGAGTCGCTCGGGATGCCAGTCGGACGAGTGGTCCGATTCGTGCTGGGCGGAAGCGTCACCGCGGCCAGAGGGCCCAGGCTGCCTATCTGGGAAATCTGATGCGCGCCATGACATAGGTCCAAATATTAGACTGACCGTGATCTATTGGGAAGGTAAAGGGGCTGAGTAATTGGCACTTATGGCTATTGGTTTATAAATAACACATAAGCCACGATAGGGCCTGTCCGAAAT
This sequence comes from Streptosporangium sp. NPDC048886, assembly GCF_055586905.1. Classification (NCBI taxonomy): domain Bacteria; kingdom Bacillati; phylum Actinomycetota; class Actinomycetes; order Streptosporangiales; family Streptosporangiaceae; genus Streptosporangium; species Streptosporangium sp. NPDC048886. Next base: position 77,465 of record NZ_JBVJHH010000010.1, on the reverse strand, counting down.
AGATGCCATACTGACCTGCCGATCTCGCGCCAACAGGTCATATCGACACTTCTCTAGAGATTTCCCTGCATCCTCTGCGCTCAGCCGGCACTCCGGCTTTCCCGTTGATCTGTTATTTCCCTGGGGTGGGCTTGATGTTCGCCCTATGTTGAGTTTCCGGTTCCCTGGCGGGGTGTCAAGAGGGGGGATCCACCGAGGCGGCGTCGTTTTCGCGGAACGGATTGCCGCGGGCGCTTGCCGGGATCCGATATGAATGGCCTTCACGTATTCGGCCCGTCCGGCCGGACCACCGGATCGAGGAATCGGGTCACCGTCTTTCCGGTCCGGAACGGCGATCGAACTCGATTTCGGATGACCTCTCCGTCGACTCCACCGGTCGCCCGCCATACCCGTCCGCGCTCACCTGTACCCGCTCGCTTCCGTGTTCACTCGCGCCGGCCCACGCCCGCCTGGAGCGGCTACCGGAGCGCGGCGGGCCCGTCCCGCGTGCCCGCCCGCCGGGTCGGCGCGGATCCGCCGGAGCGGGGTGCGTGTCCTCCGCGTCTGTACGGCGGGCCCGTCCGCCGGGCGGCCGGTCCCGGCCTGTCACCCCTGCCTCATCAGCGGCCGGTATTCGCCGGGGAGCTGGGCGACCGTGTCGTGGTACTCCCTGTCGCCGATGGCCTCGCGCAGCGCCGCGAACACGGCCCGCACGTCTCTGGCGGCCTCCGCCCGGTCGGCCCCGGCGCGCACGGCGACGTCGTGCAGGAAGACGTCGGGCGACAGCGGCACGGTGCCGCCGCGCCCCCTGGCCCGGCCCCGCCGCAGGGCGGGGCGGAGCGGCAGGGGCAGGAGCGGCGTCAGATCGTCGGCCTGGCCCGCCGGCAGCCGCAGACCCAGCATCTCCAGCACCGCCTCGGTGGCGCGGCGAGCGCGGGCACGGTCGGTCGCGGCGCCTTCCGCGACGCGGTCGAGGAGCTCCTCGCCGGACAGGCGGCCCGTGAACGGCGGCTCGTCCTGGGCCGGCGGGGGCGCCGCGGCCACCGCGGTGTCCATGAGCGGGTAGAAGTCCGGGGGCAGCTCGGCGCGGAGGTCCTCGAACCCGTCGGGACCCACCGCCCGCCACAGCGCGGCCAGCACGCCGCGCGCCTGCTCCGCGACCGCCTCGGCGTCGAGCCCGGTGTGCTCCGCGATGCGCCGGACGAACTCGTCGACGTGGAACCGCTCGGGCGGACCGGTGGGTTCGACGGACGGGCGCAGCGGTCCCGGAAGGCGCCGGCCGAGCCGCTCGGCCTCCCCGGGGGTGACGCGCCGGGCGAGCGTGCGGAGGGTCAGGCGGGCGACGCTCTCCGCCTCCTCGTCCGAGATGTCGGCGACCTGGCCGACGATCGTGACGAACTCCTGGTAGTCCATGTCGTCCTGCCTCGGCCGCGGGGCGGCTGTCAGGCGGGGCCGGCCGACGGCGGCGGCCGGTGCCGCTGGATCCGGGACCGCAGGGCCCTGCCCGCACCGGTGTGGGGAGCGGGCCACCGCGAGGCCCCCCGCGGCGCGACCACCTGCCGGCGCACGCGACGACCTCTCACCACGAGGTCGTGCGGCGCCTCATCCAGTTAACCCCTCTCCTCGACGCGGAGGCAAGCGGACGGGCGGCGGCCCCGGCCCGGGAGCAGATCGCTCCTGGACCGGGGCCGCCGGATGCCCGCCGGTCGGTGTCACCGTCCCGCGGTCGCCCCTGTCGAGGCGGACTCTCTAATGGACGCGGCGCCTGCCGTACATGCTCACGGCCAGGATCACGCCGACCGCCGCCAGACCGATCTGCAGGAGCAGCTCGATCCAGTCGATGCCGCCGGTCGAGGCCACTCCCAGCGCCCCCGCGAGGGCGGTGCCGATGAGGGCGGCGACGATTCCGATCACGATGGTCAGCCAGATCGGGATGTTCTGCTTGCCCGGGACCACCAGACGGCCCAGGGCCCCGATGATGGCTCCGATGACTATGGCGGTGATGATGCCGGTAACCGTCATGTTCACGCTCCCTGTAGGTCGGGTGACAGACGAGTGCCCCGGGAAAGGCGGCTGACACGTAACAGATCGGTTGCGACCGGATCCGGAGGTCAGCCGAGCTTGCCGAAGAACTCGCGGACGTCGCCGACCAGCAGCTCAGGCTGCTCCAGCGAGAGGAAGTTGCCGCCGCGCTCGAACTCGGTCCAGTGGACGACGTTGCTGTCGCGCTCGGCGAAGCGGCGGATGGCGACGTCGGTGCCGAGGGCGACGGCCACCCCGGTGGGGACGGTGCCGCGCTCCTTGGGAGCCCACGCGCCCGGGTCGTGGGCCATCTCGTAGTAGAGGTTGGCCGAGGAGCCCGCGGTGCCGGTGAACCAGTAGACGCTGACGTTGGTCAGCAGGTGGTCGCGGCCCACGGCCTCCTCGGGCAGCTCGGCGGCCGGGTCGGTCCACTCCTTGAACTTCTCGGTGATCCAGGCGAGCTGCCCGACCGGCGAGTCGTGCAGGCCGTAGGCGAGGGTCTGCGGGCGGGTGGACTGGATGACGTTGAAGCCCATCATGTCGTCCCGGAAGTTCTGCAGCCGGGCCAGGCGCTCCTGCTCGCCTCCGGTCAGGCCGGCGAAGTCGGCCGGGTCCTCGGAGGGGAAGGTGACCAGACCGTTGACGTGGACGCCGATGACGCGGTCGGGGGCCTGGCGGCCCATCTCGATCGCGATCCAGGCGCCCCCGCCGCCGCCCTGGACGCCGTAGCGCTCGTAGCCGAGGCGGGCCATCAGCTCGACGAACGCGCTCGCGATCTTCCCGGTGTTCCAGCCGGGGCCGCTGAGCGGGCCGGAGAAACCGACCCCGGGCGTCGAGGTGACGATCACGTGGAAGTCCCGCGACAGCGGCTCGATCACCTCGGTGAACTGCGTGAACGAACCGGGCCAGTCGTGCATGAGCAGCAGCGGCGTGGCGTCGGCGTTGGCCGAGCGCACGTGCGCGAAGTGGATGTTCTGCCCGTCGACCTCGGTGGTGAACTGCGGGAACCTGTTCAGCCGGGCCTCGGCCTCGCGCCAGTCGTAGCCGTCGGCCCAGTAGTCGGCCAGCCCCTTCAGGTAGTCCACCGGCACGCCCCGGCTCCAGCCGGTGCCGGGGATCTCGCCGCTCCAGCGGGTGCGGCCGAGGCGCTCACGCAGATCGTCGAGGTCGGCCTGGGAGATCTCGATGCGGAAGGGGCGGATCTCGGTGCTCATGGAATGTTCCCTTCGAGGCGTTCTTACTGACCTCAGTCTATCAGAACGGAATGCTTCATTCCACGAATTTGGGCCACCGGTGGGGGCGGATGGCGGCGGGGAGGTGCTGCTGTACGCGCGGGGATCGCGTAATCTATACTAAACCAGTAGGTTGTGTCTGATATGGTGGACGTGGATCAGGCTCCGATGTGACAGCAGTGGGTAAAGCCGGCAGCAGCGCAGAAGGAGGCGGCTTCCGTGTGCGCTACCACGCAGCTCCAAGGTTTCCTCGACAGGCTCGGCTGGTCGCCTGAGCAGCTCGCGCGAGAGATCAACCACATCCGCGGCAGCGAGGGCATCAGCCCGAAGGCGCCCTACCACTGGCTCAGGGGGGCCTACCCGCGGCGCGACATACCCCACGCGGTGGCCAGGGTCCTGTCCGAGCGCCTCGGTGAGCCGATCGACGTCAGCATGATCTGGCCTGACCGGTCCATGCCGAACATCGGTTCCCGGGTGATCGCCCCGGCCGGAGCCGCCCCGGACCTCTCCGCCGGCCATTCCGACCTCACGCCCCTGATCCGGGACTCCTGCGACTCGATCAGGCTGGCCAGACGCGTGTCGGTGACCAATATGGACGAGGCCGCCCTGGAGCGGGTGAACAGCGAGCTCGTCGCGATCTCCGTCTCCTGCTTCCACGTGCCGCCCGGCTCCCTCATCCACCGGGCCGTGCTCCTACGCGACCGCATAGCCACGTCGCTGGCAGGTCCCCAGCGGCCGTCACAGAAGAGGAAGCTGCTCTCGCTCGGGGCGAAGTGCTGTGCGCTGCTGGCGTGGATGGCCGACGACCTCGGAGACCCGCGGGCCGCCCAGAACCACGCCTCGGCCGCCTGGGAGCTGGCGGAGCTGGCCGACCACCATGAGGCGCGGCGCTGGGTCCGTCTCGCCCAGGCCAGGCAGGCGTTCTGGATGGGCGACTTCATGGAGGCGGCCCAGCGCACCGGGGAGGCGCTGACATACCGGGCGGACGACGGCCTCGACGCCTTCCTCACGCTCCTGCGGGCCCGGTCGTGGGCCGCCATCGGGTTGGAGAAGGACGCGCAGCAGGCCGTGTCCGGCTGGCTGGACGGCCCGCGCGACGCCCCGGCGCGGGACGGCGGCGTCTTCGTCCTGCAGCGGGACCGGCAGTCCTATCTCGTCGGCGCCACCTACCTCGCGCTGGACCAGCCGGACCGGGCGCTGCAGGAGTTCCGCGGGTTCTTCGACCACTTCGAGGCGCTCGCGCCGGGCCGGCGCTTCTACGGGGTCGAGGCTCTCACCCGCATCGACACCCTCCGCGCCCACCTGCGGTACGGGGAGGTCGACGAGGCGGCCGGGGCGATCGGGCCCGTCTTCGACCTGCGGCCCGAGAAGGCCGTCAACATGATCCAGATCGCGCTGCGGGAGGCGCTCGGCGAGCTCAGGCGGTATCCGGACGCGGACGCGCGCGTCCGTGACCTCGCCGAGCGGACGGAGCGGTTCCTGTCCCGCACCGGCCCGGCCCGCTGACGCCCACCGGCCCGGCGCGCCGGCGTCCTCCGGTACGGCGGGCCGGCGTCCTCCGGTACGGCGGGCCGGCGGCTCCCCGCACGGGCGCGCCGACGTCCGCCGGTACGGCGGGGCCGGCGCCGGCTCGGCACGGGCCCCGGGACGTCTCCCGGGGCCCCGGTCAGCCGATCGCCCCTGTGACCGGCGTGAACAGCCGGGTGCGGTCGCCGGGGAGGTCGTCGCCGTGGACCATGACCGCCGTGCCGCCCGTCTCCCGGAGGCCGTGCTCCTCCAGCCAGGCGCGCAGCTCCGGCCGGTGGCCGTCGAGGTCGATCCGTACCGGGCCGTCGACGGCCGGGGCCAGGCCGGACAGCAGCGCCGCCGCGGTGCCGGAGTCCTCGGCGACCAGCGGCCCGACGACGGGGCCGTCGACCCCGCGCCAGAGGCCCGCGAACCCGCGGACGCCCGCCGGCCCCTCGACCAGGCGGATCTGCTCGGCGGCGGAGAACAGGCGGGTGAACAGCTCGGTACGGTCGGCGCCGAAGACCTCGGCGTCCAGGGCGACCACCGCGGGGAGGTCGGACAGGTCCGCCTCGCGGGACGGTCCCCCCGGCCGGCCGCCGGAGCGCAGGCGGCCGGCATACCTGGTGCACGTGCCGGTCACCCGGAAGCCGAGGTCCGCGTACATCCGCCGCCCGTACTCGGTCGCGGTCAGCCAGATGCTCGCGGCCTCGGCGCGCTCCGTCGCGTATCTCATCAGCCCGCAGCCGAGGCCGCGGCGGCCGTGCCGGCGGGCGACCAGCAGCCCGCCGACCGTGGTGAGCGCGCCGCCGTACCGGGCCAGCGCCACCGTCGCGGCCAGCCCTCCGGCGGGGTCGTCGATCCCGTACACCTCACCGAGCGCGAACAGCAGGTCCCACGCACGGTACTCGGCGGGCCAGCCGCGATCCTGGGCCAGCCGGAGGCAGTCGGCGAAATCCTCATAACCCAGCCGCCGGACCGCCTCCCGCGGGACCGTCACGGCCGGCGGCCCACGACCGACGCCACCACGCCGAACCACTCGGCCATGTGCGGGCCGTCCTCGGAGGCGAGGAAGCGCTCGACCTCCTCCGCGGTGACATAGCCCTTCTCCACCAGGGTCGGCCCCGTCTGCCGGATCGTCGGGCGGATCCACCGGTGGAACTGCTCGCCCCAGCCCTCCCAGCCCGCGAGCGAGGGCGTCAGCCGTACGTCGACCTCGGTCAGTCCCAGCCGGGCGACGAGCCCGGGCAGCCGCCGGGTCCAGCGCATGTCGCCACCTTGCGAGTTCATCTGCTCGACGATCGCCCGCAGGACCCCGCCCCACTCCGGGTGGGCCGTGTCGTCGGAGGGGAACCAGTAGCCGTCCACGACCGCCAGCCATCCGCCCGGCGCCAGCCAGTCGGCGAGGCGGGCCAGCACGTCCTCGCGCTCGGGCAGGTGCTTGAGCACGGACCGGGCGTGGATGAGGTCGAAGGAGCCCTCGGGGAAATCCTCCTCACGTATGTCGAAGGTGCGCACCGTCAGGTTCGGCGCGCGCTCCGCGTCGAGGTAGCGCGGGTCGATGTCCGCCGACACCACGCTCCCGCCCGGGTAGCGGTCCGCCAGCCAGTAGGACATGGAGCCGGCTCCCGAGGCCATGTCCAGGATCCTCGGGGTGGAGCCCAGGGGGAGCTTCTCGACGGCCGCGATGCTCAGCGGGTCCAGGGCGTTCTCCAGCAGCTGGAGCCGTCGCAGTTCGGTGGGGATGTCCTTGCTCAGGACGCCCGAACCATAGGGATCGTGTCTCATGTCCAACCCTTCCCTGTCATGGGAGACGGGACCGCCCGCCGCTCGCGGCGGGCGGCCGCCGTCCCCGCGGAGATCACACCTGGCCGTCCGGCCGGTACCGCAGGGCCGTGACGCCCCAGCTGAAGCCCATGGCGCTGGTGGCGAGCAGGATCAGGTCGCCGTGCCGGATCCCGCCGCCGTCCAGCAGCCCGCGGAGGGCGATCATGGTGTCCGCGCCGCCCATGTGGCCCAGCCGGTCGTAGTTGAAGACGCTGCGGTCCGCCGGGATGCCGGTCTCCCGCAGGAGCCGCTCGTGCATGGACCTGTCCCCCTGGTTGATCAGGAAGTGGGACACGTCCGACGCCCGTGCGCCGAGCGCGCCCAGCGTCTCGCCGACGAGCGCGGTGAAGTTCTCCACGTAGGCCGCCGCGAGCCCGCCGCGGTGCCCGTTGCGGCGGATCACGACCCGGTCCGGCCGGTGCTCGCCGGTGTAGTAGTCCGACCAGCTCGGATCGGTCCGCATGGCCGAGTGCAGCACCTCGAAGGCGTAGTCCTCACGCGCCAGGAGCATCGCGGCGGCGGCGTCGCCCAGGTTGAACAGCGCCTTGGAGCCGGGATCGCGGTAGTCGACCATCGTGCCCAGCCGGTCGCCGACGAGCACCAGCACGTACTCGGCGCGGCCCGCCGCGATCCCGTCCAGCCCGGTCCGGACCGCCGTCATCCCGGCGTTGCAGAAGTTGCCGATCTCGAAGCAGTGGGCACGCTCGATGCCGAGTCCGAGGGCCACCCTGGCCGCCGGCGACCAGAACGGGACGTCCCACTCGCCGGAGCCGGCGAATATCACCTGCCGGATGGCGCCGGGCTCCACCTGCGTGCGCTTCAGGACGGCTCTGGCCGCTTCGAGCGCCAGCTCCCACGACCGCTCGTCCGGGCCGAGGACCGGGAAGCTCCTGGAATGGGTGATCTCCAGGATCTCGGGGACCGGGACCCCCGACATGGCGGACATGTGCCGCACGCTGACGCGCGAGGTGGGGAAGGCGACCTCCAGATCGGCTATTCCGCCCACGGCTGCTCGGCTTCGATGCTGACCCGGTGCACGGTCCGGGCCACCCCGGGCTCGACGTCGGTCGCCGCGTGCAGGGTCGTGGCGGTCTTCCACACCACGAGGTCGTCAGGGGTCCAGCGGTGGGTGTAGACGTGGTCCGGGTCCTGGATGAGGCTGTCGAGCAGGGTGAAGAACGCCTCGTTCTCGTTGGCGTCGAAGCCCTGCACCGAGTCCATGTACTCCGGGGCGCCGTACAGATACGTCTGCTTGGTGAAGGGGTCCTGCCGCACCAGCGGGTGCTCGACCTTCGGGTGCTTCTCCTCGATCCAGGCCCTGTACTCGGCCGTCGACAGTCCCACGTGCTCGCTGCGGATGCGCAGGCGCTTGGCCACGGTGTGCCATGCCTTGCGGTCGTCGATCTTCTTCTTCCAGTCGTCGGGCAGCCGGTCGTAGACGTCGACGGCGCTGGCGAACAGGGTGTGGCCGCTGGTCTGCGGGACGTTCACCCCGTGCAGCATGGTGTATTCGGCGGGCTTGGCGACGAAGGACGAGTCCTGGTGCCAGAAGTTGCCGACCCGGGCCACGCCGATGGACTTGTTGTCCCGCACCTCGTTGGAGGAGATCATGATCTCCGGCAGCTCCGGGTAGCGGTACTGCTCCAGCACGAAGGGGATGGGCCTGCCGATGCGGGCCGCGAGGTCCACCTGCTGCCGGGGCGTCACCTCGATCCCACGGATGATCACGAGTTCGCGCTGGTGGAGAGCGGTGACCAGTTCGTCGAAGACGTCGTCCCGCCGCAGGTCCTCGTAGGTGACGCCGGTCAGTTCCGCGCCGATGAAGGGGGTCAGGTCGAGCTTGTCCATTGCCGTCTCCTTGGTTCACACGCGGGCGAGGCTGTCTTCCAGGGCGTACGCGAAGTGTTCGATCTGTTCGGCCGTCCGGTACGGGGCGACGGTGACACGCAGCCGCTCCGTCCCGAGCGGGACGGACGGGAAGTTGATCGGCTGGACGTAGATGAGGTGGTCCTCCAGGAGGAGGTCGGCCACCTTGCGGACGCGGTCGCTGCCGGGCACCATCACCGGGATGATGTGGTGCTCCCCGTCGATGAAGGGGATGCCGGCCGACCGCAGGGCGGCTTTCATGCGCAGCGAGTTGTCGGTCAGCGCCCGGCGCAGGTCGTCGCCGCGCCGTACGAGGTCCAGGCCCTTCATCGTGGCGTCCATGCAGGCCTGCGGAAGGGAGGTGGTGAAGATGAAGCCGGGCGCGTAGGAGCGCACGTAGTCCAGGGCCGCGTCGGGACCCGCGACGTATCCGCCGACCGTCCCGATGGCCTTGCCGAAGACGCCCTGGACGAAGGTCGGCCGCGTCTCGCCGATCTCCTCGCAGATCCCCGCGCCGGTCGGTCCCTTGACCCCGATGGCGTGCGTCTCGTCGAGATAGGTCAGGGCGCCGTACTGCTCGGCCAGGTCGCATATCGCGCTGATCGGGGACGCGTCCGCGTCCATCGAGTACACCGACTCGAAGACGATCATCTTGGGCCGCGACCTGTCGTGCTCGGCCAGGCAGCGCTCAAGCTCGACCAGGTCATTATGCCGAAATATCCGCTTTTCGCATTTCGCCCGGCGGATCCCCTCGATGAGGGAGCGATGATTGTTCTCATCCGAGATGACCACCATGTCCGGGACCGCCGACAGCAGCACGCTGAGCGTTTCGAAGTTCGCCACGTAGCCGCTGGAGAATATGAGCGCGCGCTCCTTCCCGTGCCAGCCGGCCAGCTCTGACTCCAGCTCGACATGGGTGACGCTCGTCCCGCCGATGTTGCGCGAACCGCCCATGCTGGTGCCGTGCAGCGCGGTCGACTCGATCTGTGCCTTGATGAGATCCGGGTGCTGGCTCAGGCCGAGATAGTCATTGCTGCACCACACCTGGACCTCATGACCCATACGGAGGGTCTGCCCCGGGCTGGCGGCCGTGTGCGCGGTGGAGAAATAGTGCCGGTAAAGGCCGTTGCTCCGGAGCTCCTGGAGCTTTTTCTCAAATGTTTCGAATACGTGGGGCCGGGTGGGGACTTTTGTGGGCATGCGCATCCTTCGCTGATTGTCCTCCGCCCTCACCGTGATGGTGTCCCGCCACCGGGGCGGTCGGGCGGACGTCTTCGGAGCCGGGCTCGCTGTGGCTGGCGAACGCATGTGACTGGACAAGCGTCGGAACAGTCCTGACCGTCAGGACCGATGTCCGCGAGAGGGGACGGGGGTGTTGATCCCGCGTGTGGGTCCGCCGCGCGTCTCCAGCGCGCCGGAGGCGATGGTCAGCGCGAGCGCGGCGGCCGCCATGATCGCGCCGATCCAGTTGGGCGAGGTGTAGCCGTATCCGGCGTCGATGCTCAGGCCCCCGAGGTAGGCGCCCAGCGCGATGCCGACGTTGGAGGCCGAGACCGTGACGACCGCCGCGAGGGTCGGCGCCCCCTCGGCCTTGCTGATCACCCGGGTCATCAGCCCCGGGACGGTGGCGAACCCGGCGACGCCGAGCAGCGCGAAGGTGATCGCCGCCGGCACCGGGGAGCCGGCGGTGAAGGCGAACACGGCCAGCACGGCCGTGAGCGCGGCCAGCGCGGTCGCGAGGGTGGGCATCAGCGCGCGGTCGGCGTACCGGCCGCCGAGCGTGTTGCCCACGACCAGGCCGACGCCGAAGAGGGCGAGCAGGGGGGTGAGCGCCTCCTCCGAGTAACCCGTCACCTCGGTCAGCATCGGCGCTACGTAGCTGAAGGAGGCGAACAGCGCGCCGAGGCTCAGCGCGGTCATGGCCAGCGCCAGCCCCACCTGCGGCCGGCGCAGGACCGCCAACTCCCGGCCCAGCCGGGCATCGGCCTGCGACCGCTGCGCGGGGATCAGCCGGGCGATGCCGGCGAGGCCGACCAACCCGATGCCGACGAGCATCCAGAAGGTGACACGCCAGCCGAAGTTCTGCCCGACCCAGGTGCCCAGCGGCGCTCCGACGACGTTGGCGGCGGCGCCCCCGGTGAAGACCATCGCGATCGCGCGGGCTTTCCTGCTCTCCTCGACCAGGTCGGCGGCCACGACGGAGGCGACGCCCAGGAAGGCGCCGTGACAGATCGCGGTCGTGACCCGTCCCAGCATCAGCAGCGCGTAGCCGGGCGCCAGGGCCGACAGCAGATTGCCGCAGATGAAAATCACCATGAGGATGAGGAGCATGTTCTTGCGGGGCATCCGGATGCCGGCCGCGACCAGCAGCGGGCCGCCCACGACGACGCCCAGCGCGTATCCGGATATGAGGAAACCGGCTGTCGTGATGCTGACCGAAAGGTCGCCGGCGACATTGGGCAGCAGCCCCATGACCACGAATTCGGTGGTCCCGATCCCGAAAGAACTCAATGTGAGCGCGAGCAGGGCGAGCGGCATTCCAGTGGGCTCCCTTAATGCATATGACGGCTGATGGGCGGCACCGGACATCATTTGAACGGACGTCTTCGCATCGGGCACGTGAATGAGGGGAGAACGGAGGCCGCTCTCACCGGGAAAACCTTTTCGGCTACGGTGCCGATCCGGTCGCCGGCCATATTGATTTCCCGCCGGCTCATTCAGAGCACCCTCAAGAAGTGAACCCCACCCGCGCGCTCCCCCGCAATCTGTGCTGCGGTCAGTTTGGTCAGAACGCGGTCAGAATGGTCAGAACTGTTAACTTCGGGTTTTCGCGGCCGTGCCGCCCCGCAGGAGGTCCGCGAACAGCCGCTCCCACATGGGGGTGACCGCCTCGGGGGCGTGGTCCCGCGCCGTCCGCAAGGCCGCCGCGCCCATCCGCAACTCCCGGTCGGCGACGAGACGGTTGACGGCGGCGGCCAGCGCGTCGGCGTCCTGGGCCGGGGCGAGCAGCCCGTCGACCCCGTCGGTGATGACGTCGCGCGGGCCGGTGCCGTAGATGCGCAGCCGCCAGTCCGGATGGCGGCGCACGACCTGCTTGAACGCCGGGATGAGCAGGTCGAACCCCTTCTGCGGGACGAGACGCCCGGCGGCGATCACGAGCCGGTTCTCCTGCCGCGACGGGACCTGGTCGAGGGGGTGGACCGCGTTCGGGATCCGCCCGACGGGTGTGCCGGGCCACACCGTCACCGCGTGCCGCCGTGCCGTCGCTCCGGCCGCTAGCCGAGGACCGGGTAGTTGCTGCGGAAGACGCCGTGGGGGTCGCGGGCGTGCTTGAGGTCGCGGAGCCGGGTGACGGTGTCGCCGGTGAAGGCCGCCGCGGCCCGCTCGCCCGGGGCGAGATAGGTGTACGGCTTGCGCCCGCTGGTGTGCGGCACGAGCGCGGCCGCGATCTCGCTCTGGCGTTCCCCGACGGCCGCCGCGGTCTCGGGCGTCGAGGGGATGCCGAACATGTAGAGCGAGTACGGCTCGGTCAGGTGCCCGCAGGCGCCGCCGCCCTCCGCCGGGCGGGCCAGCGCACCGCCCAGGTGCCGGATCTGCACGCTGAGCAGCGGGTCGATGGGCCGCGACAGCAGCACCTGGGCCACCGCGTCGTCGAGGCCGGTCAGCAGCTCCCCGCGCGACAGGCCCGCCCCGGGGGCGGTCGGCTCGGCGCAGATGCCGCCCAGCTCGGCCACCGGCAGGACGCCCCGGCTGTCCATGACGGCCCCGTCGATCTTGTCCAGGCGGCGCAGCAGGTCCTGCCCCTCACCGGCCTCGCCCAGGAAGGTCGAGTCCAGGGCGACGAAGGGCGGGGATCCGGGGAAGCTCAGCAGGTCGAACCAGACGGTGAGCTCCTCGGGCGCGCCGGCGGTGATCTCCCGGAAGGCCTCCAGCACCTCCGCCGCCCGCTCGGCCGGCCACATGACCCGCCCGCCGTACAGCCGCGGCACCGGATGCAGGTCGAACTCCACCGCCGTCACCAGCGCGAAGTCACCACCGCCGCCGCGCAGCGCCCAGAACAGCTCCGGATCGGATCCGGCGCTCACCCGCGCCCGGCGCCCCTCGGCGTCCACCACCTCGAAGGCCCGCACGCTGTCGGCGGCGAAACCGTGACGGCGGCCGAACCAGCTCAGCCCGCCGCCGAGGGTGTAGCCGGTCACGCTGACCACCGGCGAGCTGCCCGCCAGCCCGGTCAGGCCGTGCGGGCCCGCCGCGGCCAGCACCTGCCCCCACTGCACGCCCGCGCCCACCCGGGCCACCCGCTCCGCCGGCCGCACCTCGAGGTCGCCGAGCCGCCCGGTGCGCAGCAGGATCACCCCGTCGGCCGAACCGCTGGCGCCGTGCCCGCTGGGCTGGGCCGCCACCGCCAGCCCCGCCAGCCGGGCGTAGCCGACCACCGCGGCCACGTCGTCGGCGTCCTCGGCCTCCACCACGGCCCGGACCGGCTGCTCCACCGCCAGGTTCCACGGCCGCCCGGCCTGCTCGAACCCCTCGTCGCCCGCCACCAGGACCCGGCCCCGGACCGCGTTCCTCAGCTCGTTCATGACCTCTCCTTCCGTTGGATCTACTGTGGACCAGCCGGTATGGGATCGAGCTGGGGTCGAGTTGAGGTACCGATGTAAGACGATGAAAGAGGATGTATGCCGACCGATATGACCTTCCGGCTGTTCGGTCCGCTTGAGGTGGCCGACGGCTCGGGCCGGCCGCTCGACCTGGGCACCCGCAAGCAGCGCGCGCTGGTGGCGATGCTGGCCCTGGAGCCCGGCCGGGTGGTCTCACTCGACCGGCTGATCGAGGAGCTGTGGACCGGCGAGCCGCCCGCGGGCGCGACCAGGACGCTCCAGGCCTACATCGCGCACCTGCGCAAGGTGCTGGAGCCGGACCGGCCGCCCCGCACGCCGCCCCGGGTCCTGCTCACCCGAGAACCCGGCTACCTGCTGGCCGTCGCTCCCGGCCAGGTCGACCTGACCTGCTTCACCGCCTGGACCGACGAGGGCCGCAGGGCGCTGGCGCGGGGCGCGCACGCCGAGGCGCTCCGGGTGCTGGAGCGGGCGCTGGGCCTGTGGCGGGGGGACCCGCTGGGGGAGTTCGCCGACCAGGAGTTCGCCCAGCCGGTCGTGGCGCGGCTGAGCGAGCTGCGTGACACCGCCGTCGAGGACAGGTTCGAGGCCAGGCTGGCGCTGGGCGAGAGCGGCACGTGCGTGCCGGACCTGGAGGCGCTGGTGGAGACGCACCCCTACCGGGAGCGGCTGTGGGGGCTGCTGGTGCTGGCGCTGTACCGGGCGGGCCGGCAGGCCGACGCGCTGGCCGCGCTCCGCAGGGTCCGCGCCAGGCTCGCCGGCGACCTCGGCATCGAGCCGGGCCCCGAGCTGCGGCGGCTGGAACAGGCGGTGTTCGAGCAGGCGAGCGGGCTTGAGGCGCGGCCCGCCACCCCCGCCGTCCTCGGCACGCCCGCCACCCCCGCCGGCTCCGGCACGTCCACCGTCCTCGGCACGCCCGCCGGCTCCGGTACGTCCACCGTCCCCGCCCCGCCGCCCGTCGTGGCACGGGCGCGGGAGGGGCTGGTGGCACGGCAGGAGCAGCTCCTGCGGCTGGAGGAGCGGCTGGCGGAGGTACGGCGCGGCCACGGCGGCACCATGCTGATCACCGGGGAGGCGGGGATCGGTAAGACCCGGCTCGCCCAGGCCGCGGCCGACCAGGCTGCCGCGCGCGGTTTCGGAACGGCCTGGGGCCGCTCCGTCGACGGCACGGCCCCCGCCTTCTGGCCCTGGACCCAGGTGCTGCGCGAGCTCGGGGCCGACGCGGGCCTGCTCACGGGTGAGACGCCGCGCGGCCAGGACCCCGACGTGGCGCTGTTCGAGCTGTACGGGCGGGTCGCGTCCGCGCTGACCTCGACCGGCGGACCGCTGCTGGTGCTCCTGGAGGACCTGCACTGGGCCGACGTCTCCTCGCTCAAACTGCTGAGCTTCGTCGCCGGCGAGCTGGCCGGCCACCCGGTGCTGGTGGTGGCCACGCTCCGCCCCGAGCCCGGCGAGCACCCCGGGCAGCTGCGCGACACCCTCGCCGCGCTGTCCAGGGAGCAGGCGACCGAGCGGGTGGCGCTGGACCCGTTCGACGCCGACGGCGTCTCGTCCTACCTGCGCTCGCGGCGGATCGACGGGGCGCCGGAGCTGGTCGCCCTGCTGCTGGAGCGGACCGGCGGGAACCCCTTCTACCTCGGCGAGCTGCTGCGCCTGCGGGAGAGCGAGCACGGCCTGCCGGACGCCGTCCCCCCGGGCGCGCGCGACGTCATCGAACGCCGGGTCGCCCGGCTCCCGGAGGAGACGCGCGAGCTGCTGCGCGCCGCCGCGGTGACCGGCCGCGAGGTGGACGTCGACCTGCTCGGCGCCATCACCGGCCTCCCCGCCGAGCCGGTGATGTCGCTGCTGGAACCGGCGGTGGCGACCGGCCTGCTGGCCGAGACGCCCGGCGGCTTCGACTACCGCTTCTCCCACGCGCTGGTACGCGACGCGCTGTATGCCGGGCTGAGCCGCCTGGAGCGGGCCCGGCTGCACCTCAGGGCGGGCCGGGCACTGGAGCCCCTGCTGCCCGAGGCCGAGTCGGCCACGCTGGCCCACCACTTCGCCCTGGCCGCGAAGGTGGGCGGCGCGGCCAAGGCGGTGGAGCACGCCTCCCGGGCGGCCCGGCACGCGGCGGCGCAGCTCGCCTACACCGAGGCCGTGGAGTTCTGGGAGCTCGCGCTGGCGGCGCTGCCGCCGGGTGACGGCGTGGCCAGGTCCACGCTGCTGGCCAGGCTGGGAGAGGCCCGCCGTACCGTGGGCCAGGCCGAGGCGGCCCACCGCGACCTGGAGGAGGCGGTCGAGCTGGCCCTGCGGGCGGGGGACCGGGCGGCGCTGGTCTCCGCGATCACCGTGTTCGGCGGGCTGGCCATATGGCACTGGCGTTCCTACGGCGAGGTGGACGGGCGGATGGTCGAGGTGATCGAGGACCTGCTGGCCGGGCCGCTGGCCGAGCGCGACCGGGCGGCGCTGCTGGGCACGCTCGCCCTGGAGCTGTACTACGGGCCGCGCCGCGCCGAGGGGGAACGGCACGCGGCCGAGGCGGTGGAGATCGCCCGCCGGGTGGGGGACACCGCGCTGCTCGCCCGCACCCTCAACAACTACATGGCCGCGGTCTGGGTCCCCGGCGGCACTCCGGAGCGGCTGCGGGCGGCCGAGGAGATGCTCGCCCTGCCGGGCCTGCCACGGGCGGCCGAGCTGGTGGCCAGGATCTCCCGGATGACGTGCCTGCTGCGCATGGGGGACCTGGCCGGATGGGACCGCGACCTGGCCCGCTGCCAGCGGCTGCTGGGCCAGGCGCCCCGGCCGGAGCTTGAGGGGATGGTGCGCATCGCCGAGACCGCCCGCCGTACCCTCGACGGGCGGTGGGAGGAGGCGGAGTCGCTGCTGGGCAGGTTCGGCGCGATGCGGTTCGGCTCCAGCCGCTGGGGTGAGCGCTTCCGCCTGCTGGTGACGACCTACACGTGCAGGCGGGGGCAGGGCCGGGCCGCCGAGGTCGTCGACGAGCTGGTCGCCGCGGCCGAGGATCCGCAGCTGGTCCCGCTCCGGCCGGTCGCGGTCCTGGCCGCCCTTGAGGCGGGCCGGCCCGATCTGGCCCGTGAGCTCGTCGGGCGCTGGGGCACCGAGGTCGGGGAGGACTGGATCGCCGACTTCCTCATCCCCGTCTGGGGGCTGGTCGCCGCCAGGCTGGGGGTCCCCGATCCCGGGGAGTGCTACGACAGGCTCCTGCCGTACGCCGACCAGCTGATCGTCGCCGGGATGGGCAGCGCGGGCTGGGGCTCCACCCACCTGGTCCTCGCCGAGCTGGCCGGGCGGCTGGGCCGTACGGCGGCGGCCCGCGACCACGCCCGCGCCGCACTCGAGACGCACCGCGACCTCGGTCTCACGTATCTGGAGGAGGAGAGCCGGGCGCTCCTGGCCCGCCTCACCGGGTGAGCCCCGGACCCGCGGCCGTCCACGTCCGTCCGGCCGGTCGGCCGCGGGTCGCGCCCCCTCCCGCCCCGACCGCTCTGACCGTCCTGACCGCTTGACCGGCTGTCCGTCACCATCGTGCCGAGCACTAGGCTTCTGCCCTGGTCTGCGCACTTGGGGGAGCCGGATGACTGGTCTGGCACGGGGGATCGTCACCGTGGTGCTGGCGGGGTTCGCGGCTGTCTACGTCTTCGCCGGCTCGCTGCTCGCGATCGTGGTCTTCGGGCTCCAGCTCTGCTACGTGTTCCCCTCCCTGCGGAGGTTCAGGGGATGGTGGCTGCTCGCCGTACAGTCCGCGGCCGTCTACGCCGCGACGCTCGGCTCCGGCACGTCCGTCGGGATCCTCGGCTTCCTGGGCGGATCGCTGCTGCTGACGCCGTGGTGGCCGCTCGTCCTGCCCGTCGTGCTCAGCGCCGCCCTGATCGGGCCCGCGGACTCCGCGATCAGCATGGTGCTGATCAGCCTGGTCGTCTACGGCCTCACCAGGCTCACCGAGCGGGTCGACGAGGTGCACGCCGCCCGGCTCGCCCTGGCGATGGCCGCGGTCGCGCAGGAGCGGCTGCGGATCGCCGCCGGGCTCAGCGACGGTCTCGGCAGGGGGCTCGCCGAGATCACCAGGGGCGTCCGGCTGGCCCTTGAGGAGCCGGACCGCGTGGCGGAGGTGCTCGGCGAGGTCGTCGGCACCGCCCGCGCCTGCCTGGCCGACGCCAGGAACGCCGCGGCCGGCTACCGGGCCATGTCGCTGGCGCCCGAGGTGGCCACCGCCCGCGCGATGCTGGCCGCCGCGGGGGTGCCGGTGGAGGTGCGCATCGGTCACGCGGAGCCGCTGGGGCCCGCGGGCGCGCTGCTGGCCACCGTGCTGCGGGAGGCCGTGACCGAGATCGTGCGGCGGGGCACGGCCAGGACGTGCCTGATCCAGACGGTCGCCGAGGAGGGGAGGGCGGGGCTCCGCGTCGTCAGCGACGACGCGCCCACCGCCGAGGACGAGAACCTGGGCGACCTGCCCGCCCAGGTCGCCGCCGCGGGCGGCACCCTGTCCACCGGGCTCACTCCCGAGGGCCGGCTGGTCGTCGACGTCATGCTCCCCGACGTCCGCAGGCCCGTGGAGGCGGCCGAGGACCGCAGCGCCTACGGGCTCTCCGTCGCCCTGCTGGGCACCGTGCTGGTGGGTTTCTCGATCAAGGCGCTGCTGGCCGTCCCCGCGGACCTGGCCCTGCCCGCCGCCGCCTGCCTCGCCGTGATCGTCGTCATGCAGCTCCGCTCGGTCAACGGGCGGCACACGGTGGCGCTCATCCTGATGGCGCTGCTCACCTACCTGCCGGTCGCCGTGTTCGGGCGCGCGTGGCTGGGCGTGGCGGGCTTCCTCGCCGGGCCGCTCCTGCTCGCCCTCCCCTGGGCGGTGGCCGTGCCGCTGGTCGTCTGCGTGACGGCGAGTGTCGGGGTGATGGCCGTACTGCTCGGCCTGCCGCTCCCGCTGACGGTCAACTACGTCGTGAGCACGCTGGTGACCGGCCTGGTCGTCTACAGCCTGCAGCGCCTGGCCCAGCTCGTGAAGGAGCTCCAGGCCGCCCGGGAGGAGCTCGCCCGTTCGGCGGTCGTCGAGGAACGCCTGCGCGCCGCCCGTGACCTCCACGACCTGCTCGGGCACAGCCTGGCCGCGATCCTGCTCAAGTGCGAGCTCGCCCGCCGCCTGGGCCCCGGACCGGCCCGCGCCGAACTGGAGGACGTGCTGACCATGGCCGGGCGGGCCGAGGCGGACGTGCGGGCCGTCTCCGGCGACGCGCACGGCATGTCCCTGGCCGTGGAGGCGGAGTCGGCGCGGTCGGTGCTGGCCGCCGCGGGCATCGAGACAGAGGTCGACCTGGCGCACGGCGCGCTCCCCGCCGAGGTCGAGACCGTGCTGAGCGCGGTGCTCCGGGAGGCGGTGACCAACGTGCTGCGGCACAGCGCCGCCCGCTCCTGCACGATCTCGACGGAGCCGGGGGGCGGTGGGGTACGGCTCCGCGTCCGGAACGACGGGGCGCCCCCCTCCACCGGCAGGAGGGGGTCGTCGGGGATCGGCAACCTGACGACCCGCCTGGCGGTCCTGGACGGGACGCTCACGGCCGGAGCGGGCGACGGCTGGTTCGAGCTGGACGCCTGGGCGCCCCACGGGCCCGCCGGAGCGCCTCTCCCCGGCCGGACCGGCCGGCCTCCGGAGCCGGTCAGATCCAGCCGGCCTCGGAGGCGATGCGGACGGCGTCGGTACGGTTGCGGGCGTTGAGCTTGGTGACGATCGTGGTGAGGTAGTTGCGCACCGTCCCCGCGCTCAGATGGAGCCGCCCGGCGATCTCGGTGGCCTCCGCCCCCTCGGCCGCCAGCCGGAGCACGTCGGCCTCGCGGGGGGTGAGCGGGTTGTCGGCCAGATCCCACGCGGTGACCGCGAGCGAGGGATCGAGCACTCGCTCCCCGCCCGCCACCTTGCGGATCCCGGAGACCAGCTCCTCGGGCGGCGCGGTCTTCAGCAGGAATCCGTCCACCTGCGCGCCGAGCGCCCGGCGCAGGTGCCCGGGCTTGCCGTACCCGGTCAGCATGAGCACCCGGCAGCCGGGCAGCTCGGCGCGGAGCACGGCCGCGGCGGCCAGGCCGTCCAGGGTGCCGGGCATGTCGATGTCGAGCACCGCGACGTCCGGACGGTGGATCAGGGCCGAGGGGACGACGGCGTCGCCGGACTCGACCGCGGCGACGACCTCAAGGTCCGGTTCGAGGCCGAGCAGCGCGACCAGGGCTCCCCTGATGACGTGCTGATCCTCTGCCAGAAGCACGCGAATCACAGGCATATGTCTATCAGTGTCCGGATCATGATGACGTCATGGTGCACGCGTGATCGCGTCTCTGGCCCGCGTCACAGCAGGTCGGCAGGGTTGGAGCCATGACGGATGCGGTGCGCTTGGACGCGGTGAGCAAGGTGTACGGGAAAGGGCAGGGGGCCGTGGCCGCCCTGCGCGAGGTGTCGGCGGCCTTCGCCCGGGGGAGCTTCACCGCGGTGATGGGCCCCTCCGGCTCGGGCAAGAGCACGTTCCTGCACTGCGCCGCCGGGCTGGACGTGCCCTCCTCCGGCTCGGTACGGCTGGGCGGCACCGAACTGGCCGGGATGGACGAGACGGCGCTGACGGTGCTGCGCAGGCAGCGGGTCGGGTTCGTGTTCCAGGCGTTCAACCTGGTCTCGTCGCTCACCGTGCTCGACAACGTCACGCTCCCCCTGCGGCTGGCCGGCGTCCGCGTGGACAGCGCGTGGCTGGCCGAGGTCGTGCGGCGGGTCGGCCTGGAGGGCCGGACCGGCCACCTGCCGGCCCAGCTCTCCGGCGGCCAGCAGCAGCGGGTGGCGATCGCGCGGGCGCTGGTCACCAGGCCCGAGGTGGTGTTCGGCGACGAGCCGACGGGCGCGCTCGACACGATGACCGCCCGCGACGTGCTGACGCTGCTGCGCGAGGTCGTCGACGGGATGGGCCAGACGGTGGTCATGGTGACGCACGACCCGGTGGCGGCGTCGTACGCCGACACCGTCCTGTTCCTGGCCGACGGCCGGATCGTGGACGCCATGGCGGCGCCGACCTCCGAGAAGGTCGCCGAGCGGATGACGAGGCTGGGGGCGTGGAAGTGATGATCGGTTTCGCGTTGCGGACACTCCGGCACCGCAAGGCCGGGTTCGCGGGCGCCTTCGTGGCCCTGCTCTGCGCCGCCGCGCTGGTCTGCGCCTGCGGGATGCTGCTGGAGACCGGGCTGCGCGGCGCCGTCGCGCCCGAGCGCTACGCGGGCGCCCCGGTGATCGTGGCCGGTGACCAGTCCGTCCGCCAGACGGTCGGCGGATCCAAGGGGAAGTCGAAGACCAAGGCCAAGCCGCTGGCCGAACGGGCGTGGATCCCCGCCTCGCTGGCCGAGCGGCTGCGCCGGGTCCCCGGGGTCGAGCGGGTGGTCACCGAAGTGATCTTCCCCGTCTACACCGGGGCGGGCCGGGCACAGGGACACGGCTGGGAGTCGGCCGCGCTCACCCCGTTCACGCTGCGTTCGGGCCGCGGACCGCGGGCCGGTGACGAGGTGGTCGTGGACGCCCGTTCGGGCCTGGCCGTGGGCGCCCGGCTGGACGTGGTGACCGGGGAGGGAGCGCGGAGCTACCGGGTGGCGGGCGTCACCGCGCAGGCCCTGCCCGGCCAGGCCACGCTCTTCTTCGCTCCCGCCGAGGCCCGCCGGCTGGCCGGCCGGCCGGGGCAGGTCAGCGCCATCGGCGTCTTCCCGCAGGTGGACGTGTCCGCCGCGCTGAAGGACGTCAAGGCGCTCGCCCACACCGGGGACGGCCGAGGCACGGTCGAGTTCCTCGACGCCGAGAAGGCGCGGGCGACGCTGGTCAGCCTGGGCGGCGCGCTGGGCGGCACGTCGCTGCTCGTCGCGGTCCTCGTCGTGACCGGCACGTTCTCCCTGTCCATCCAGCAGCGCCGGCGGGAGATCGCCCTGCTGCGCGCCGTCGCGGCCACCCCCGGGCAGGTGCGCAGGCTGCTCGGCGGCGAGGCCCTGCTGGTCGCCGGCGTCGCCGGGCTCATCGGTTCCGGCGCGGGTGTCGGGCTGGGCTTCTGGCTGCGCTCCAGGTTCGTGGCGCTGGGCGCGATGCCCGAGCACCTGCGGCTGGTGGTCAGCCCGTTCCCGGTGATCGTCGCGCTGGCGGCCACCGTGCTGGCCGCGTGGGCCGCGGCGCTCCTGTCCGCCCGGCGGGTCATCAGGATCCGGCCCGTGGAGGCGCTCGGCGAGGCGGCCCTGCCGGCGGCGCGGCTGCCCCGGGCCCGGACGGTCGCCGGTCTGCTCCTCACCGGCGGCGGCGTCGCGCTGACCCTCCTGCTGTCGGCGCTGTCGACCGAGGCGGCCTCCAGCCCGGTCACCATGCTCACCGCGCTGGTGTGGACGGCCGCCGTGGCGCTGCTCGGCCCGGTCGTCGCGCGGGCGGCGACGGCCGTGCTCGGGCCGCTGCTGCGGGCGGCCGGGGCCGGCGGTCACCTGGCTGCGGCCAACCTGCGCGCCGGCTCCGCGCGGCTGGCGTCCGTCGTCACGTCGCTCGGCCTGATGACCGCGATGACCTGTACGATCCTGTCCGTCCAGGCCACGATGGGACACGCCGCGCAGGAGCAGGCCGGCGCGGGCAGCCGCGCCGACTACGTCCTCGGCCCGCGGGTCCCGGGCGTCGTCGCGCAGGCGCTGCGGGAGGTGCCCGGCGTCGAGGCGGTCACCGAGGTGCTGCACACTTCGGTGCGGGTCGGCCTCGACAAGTACGGCGCGCAGGCGGTGACCGCCGACGGCCTGGACCGGACGGTCGACCTGGACGTGGTGTCGGGCTCGCTCGACCGTCTCGGCCAGGAGGACATCGCGGTCAGCGAGAACGCGGCCGGGCGGCTCGGCGCCGTCGTCGGCGGCCGGGTGAGCCTCACGCTGGGCGACGGCACCCCGGTCACGCTCGGGGTCGTCGCGATCTACGCCCGCGGCCTGGGCTTCGGCGAGCTCACCCTCCCCCACGCGCTGGTGGCCCAGCACGTGGACGACCCGCTCGGGGCCCTGCTCGTCTCGGCGCCCTCCGTGTCCCGCGCCGCGATCGCCGGGGCGGCCCCCGGGGCCGTCGTGCTCGACCGGGCCCAGGCGGTCGAGGCGGGGGCGTCCAACGCCGGGGTCAACTACGTGGCGATGGGCCTGATCGTCGCCTTCACCGCCATCGCCGTGGTCAACACGCTGGCCATGTCGACCTCGGACAGGTCCCGCGAACTGGCTCTGCTCCGCCTGGTCGGCACCACGCGGCGGCAGGTGCTGCGGATGCTCCGGCTGGAGACGCTCGTGGCGGTCGTGGTCGCGGTGGTCCTCGGCACGGGGATCGCGCTGGTCACGCTGGCGGCGTTCAGCCTGGGCATGACCGGATCGGCCGTGCCGTACGTCGACCCGCTCGGCTATGTCGCGGTGGTCGCCGCCGCGGCGGCCCTCGCCCTGGTGGCGACCGTGCTCCCGGCCCGGCTCCTCCTGCGGCGCCGCTCCTCTCTCGCGATCAGGACGGCCCTCTCGTGATCAGGCAGGTGGGAGCGGGGGAAGAGGATCCAGGGAGTCCATGAGCGCGCGAGAATGGGGTGCGTGACTCATGTCCACATCGTCTACGCGCATCCGAGTGAGCGGAGCTTCACTCGCGAGGTTCTCGACGCGTTCCTCGGCGGGCTCGACGACGCCGGCCACACGTGCACGGTCTCGGATCTCTACGCGATGGAGTTCCGCTCAGAACTCACACGCGACGAGTACGAGCGCGAATCCGGCTACCGCGCCGACGCGCCCGTTCCCGACGACGTCGCCGCCGAGCATGCCAAGCTCGACGCCGCCGACGTGTGGGCGTTCGTCTACCCGGTGTGGTGGACCGACTGCCCGGCACGGCTCAAGGGCTGGTTCGACCGCGTGTGGACGGCGGGATTCGCCTACAAGCCCGCAACCCTCCGCGCGGCCCAGAAGGCGTTCGTACTGTGCACGGCCGGGTACAGCGTCGCCGAGCTCGACTCGTCGGGTTGCTACCAGGCGATGAGGACCACCATGATCACCGATCGCATCGGCGGGCGGGCGCGGTCGAGCGAGTTCGTCGTGTTCGGTGGTTCGGTGCTGCGCGGTGGCGAGAGCTCCGGCGGCCCTGGGGGCTGGGCGGACGTCAGAGCCGAGCACCTGGCACGGGCAGCCGAGTTGGCGCGATCGATCTGACCGGCGGTCGATCAGGACGCCTTCGGGACGCCTTCGGGGCGCGGCCGGTGCGGAGCGGCCCGGCCGGCTGACGGCCATGCCGGGCCGCACCGCGCACTCGTCCAGGTGACCGCCGAGGCCGGCGGGGAGATCGTCATCCGGTGGTGTCCCCGGCCGCCGGCGCCCATGGGCCGCGGTGGTCGCCCTGGTGTGCCCTGGGGCGCCTTGGTCGACCCGCGCGCGCCTTGACGGCCGGTCTGGCCACGGGCCACTCAGGCGTTGCACAGCTCCAGGCCCCGGCGCCCGAGGGGCGCGTGGTCCTCCCCGTCGAGCCCGCGCAGGAGCTCGGCCGCGAGGGCCCGCCGCTGGGCGGGATCAAGGGTCATGGGCATGACGATCGGCATCAGCTCGACCACGCCGCCGGGCAGGTGCCGGACGTGACAGGGAAGGAGGGAGGAAGTGTGAACCACCCTCCGACTATCCCAGCCGCCACCGACAATCCCGCAATCCGGGCGGTCGGACGGGACGGGCGGGGGCGGCGTCGCGCTGATCTTCCCGCCGCCGGCGTCGCGGGCGCTGTCGGCCGAGGGTGCTGCCGGCGGAGGCGGCCTCCGGGCCGGTGACCATGCCGCCGCGGGCGGCCCCCGCCCACTCCTCCCGGCCCGGTGGTCGCGGGCCGCGGATCAGCGGTCGGCCGCGTCGGCGCCACTCGCGCGCCAGCCGATCTGGAGCCGGGCGACCTCCTGGAGAACGTGTTTGAAGTCGGCGTAGACCCGCTCGCCGACGGCCGCCGCGTGGCGCCGCTCGATGGCCGCCATGATGGCGTCCGAACGGGCCATCTCGTCCAGTCCGAGCGCGGTGGGGACCACCAGCTTGGCCCGGCGGTCCTCCGGGTCGGGCTCACGGCGCACGTAGCCCAGCTCGACCAGCTCGTCGACGAGGGTGCCGATCACCTGCTTGTGCTGGCCGGACAGCCGGGACAGCTCCGTCGCGCGGCTGCCCTCCGCGTCGAGATAGGCCAGCACGGCGCCGTGCCGCGGCCGCAGCCGGGGGTGCCCCTGCTCGGCGAGAGTCTCGAACAGCTCCTTCTGCATGGCGAACAGGACCTGGCCGGCCAGGATGCCGAGGTCGGGCTCCGCCTGCTTGCGCGCGCTCCGCGTCATCTCCACCCTCTCACTCTAATTTAGTCACCAATCTTGATGGTCACTAAATTTTACTATATGGTCGAGCCGTACCACCGAGACAGGAGAGAGCGATGACGGCAACCGTGGAGATCACTCGTTTCCGGGTGGCGCCGGAGCGCGCCGGGGCACTGCTGGAAGCGCGGCCCGCCATGCTGGCGGACTTCCGCGCCGACCGCGCCGGGTTCCTCGGCGCCCGGCTGGTCCGCCTGGCCGGGGACGAGTGGCTGGACATCGTCGACTGGCGCTCGTCGGAGGACTTCGCGGCCTCACGCGCCAAGGGGGCCGACCTGCCGGGGATCGCGGCCTTCTTCGCCGCGATCGACGCACTGGTCAGCTCCGAGGAAGGCGTCGAGGAAGGCGCCTGACCGCCGGGAGCGGCGCCGCCGCCCACCGCGGCCCGGCCACCGGCCGGGCTGCCACCGGACCGCAGAACAACACCACGGACCGGGCCGTAACCCGACCGCAGAACACCATGAAAGGGACCACTGCCATGACCATCCTGATCACCGGCGCCAACGGCAACGTCTCCGGAGCCCTGCTCCGGTCCCTGAGCGCCGTCCCCGACGTCAAGCTACGCGCCCTGGTCCGCGACCCGGTCAAGGCTCCGGCGCTGCCCGGCGTCGAGGTGGCGGTCGGCGACCTGGACCGGCCCGACACGCTGACCGAGGCGTTCTCCGGCGTCGACACCCTGTGGCTGCTCACCGCGATGGGCCCGCAGGCGCCGCACGCCAGCATGAACGCCGTCTGGGCCGCCCGTCAGGCCGGGGTCGGGCACATTGTGCGCCTGTCGGCCGTCGGCGCCGCCCACGACGCCCCCACCCGCAACGGCCGCCTGCACGCCCTGTCCGACGACGAGCTGCGGGCCTCCGGCATCGACTGGACGATCGTCAAACCGCACTTCTTCATGCAGAACCTGCTCGGTTCGGTGAACGGCGACGTCCTGTACGGTGGGCTCGGCGAGGGGCGCCTGGGCCTGATCGACGTCCGTGACATCGCCGACTTCGGGGCGCGCGTCCTGACCGACCCGCGGGCCCACGCGGGCAAGACCTACACCCTCACCGGCCCGGCCGCGATCTCCCTGCACGAGGCCGCCGCCGCCCTGGGACCGGTGCTCGGCGCCCCCGTCGCCTACCAGTCCCTCCCGGACGAGCAGGTCTACGAGTCCATGGTCGGATCCGGTGTGCCCGAGTGGATCGCCGCGGTCAGCGTCGAGTACGGCAGGGCCTACGCGGGCGGCTGGGGCGACTTCACCACCACGGACTTCCCCGACGTCGTCGGCCGCGAGGCCCGCGCCTTCGCCGAGTTCGCCCGCGATCACGCCGCCCATCTCCGCGCGGCGTGACCCCGGCCTGGTCAGGCGGGCAGCCGGACCCCGGTCCCGGCCGCCGCGCCGATCCCGCCCGCACCGGCCGCGGGAGACCGGGGCCACCATGCCCGGTGGCCGAGCAGCCCCAGGACGGCGGGCAGCAGCAGCGCCCGGACGAGGAAGACGTCGATCGCGACGGCCAGGACCAGCCCGACGCCGATCATCTTCATGAAGATGATGGACGAAGCGGCGAACCCGCCGACCACCACGGCCAGCAGCAGGCCGGCACTGGTGATCACGGAGGCGGTCCGCTGCGCGCCCACCGCCACCGCCTCCACGGGGTCGCCGGTGGCCTCGTAGTGCTCGCGTACGCGGGAGAGCATGAACACCTGGTAGTCCATGGCCAGACCGAAGGCGATGGCCACGATCAGCACGGGGAAGTTCGCGTCGATCGCGCCGATCGGCTCGAACCCCAGCAGCGCCGCCCCGACGCCGTCCTGGAAGATCAGCGTGACCACGCCGAAGGCGGCCAGCAGGGACAGCCCGCTCATGAGCACGGTGACCAGGGGCAGCGCCGCCGAGCGGAACGCCAGGAACAGCACGGCGGCCGAGACCAGGCTGACGAACAGGGCCATCCACGGCGCCCGCGCACCGATCATGTCCACGATGTCCACCCGGGAGACGGGCATCCCGGTGAACAGCACCTCGGCGTCCACGGGCGGGCCCTGCGCCCGGAGCCGGGCGACCATGTCACGGGCCTGGGGGGACATCGGGTCCATGGTGTAGGAGAGGGTGAGGCGGGCCAGCGATCCATGGGTCCCGGTCACGGCCGCGCCCCCGACGCCGTCCACCGCGCCGAGCCGCCGGGCGTAGGCGTCCAGCCGCTGACGGGCGTCCTGCCCGCCGGCGGCCTCACGCATCGTCACCACGGCGGTGACCACCTTGGCCGGATCGCGGTCGAAGCGCTGCTGGAGCTGCGCGGTGACGGCGCGCGCGTCGGCGTCCGCGGGCAGCACCCAGTCGGCCGGACGCGCCCAGTTCGCCCCGAGCGCCGGTGCGCCCAGCCCCACCAGCACGAGCACGAGCGCGGCGGCGGCCGGCGCGGGGCGGCGCGTCACGGTGCGCGCCATCCGGTACCAGCGCCCGCGCTCGGAGACCGCGGCCCGGGCCCTGGGGCGTGGCAGCGGGACGCGCCAGGCGTCGATGCGGTGCCCGGCGAACCGCAGCAGGGCGGGCAGCAGCGTCAGGGAGCCGATCACCGCGAAGACCACCACCGAGACCGCCGCAAACCCCATGGAGCTGAGGAAACGCGAGGGGAACAGGGCCAGACCGGCGAAGGAGATCGCCACGGCCAGGCCGGAGAAGGCCACCGTCCGCCCGGCGGTCGCGGTGGTGCGCTCCACGGCCTCGTCCACGCCGGCCCCCGCGGCCAGCTCCTCCCGGAACCGGCCGACCATGAACAGCGCGTAGTCGATGGCCAGCCCCAGCCCGAGAATGGTGATCACGTTGATCACTGAGCTGGACAGTTCGGTGAACGCGGTCAGGACCCGCAGGACGGCCAGCGAGCCGAGCGCCACCGTCGTGCCCACCGCGAGCGGCAGGGCGGCCGCCACGGCGCTGCGGAAGACGACCAGCAGCAGCACCAGGAGGACCGGCACGGAGAGAATCTCGGCCCGCGCGATGTCGCCCCCGGTCCGCGCGTTGACCTGCTCGGTCATGGCCACGGTGCCGCCGAACCTGACGGTGATCCCGGACGCGGCGGGCACCTGGAACCGCGCCTTGATCCTGGCCAGCTCGGCGACCTGCTCCCGGTCGCCGTCCTCGGCGAACTGAACGGTGACGTAGGTGGCGTGGCGGTCATGGGAGACGTACTGCTCGATTTTCGCCGGCCAGTATGACTCCAGGCGCGCGACGCCCTCGCGTGGCACGTTGTCCAGGGCCCTGCGGACGGGGCCGGCGAACTCGGGGTCGTCGACGGTGGCGTTCTCGCTGTCGTAGAGCACGACGAGATCGGCGGACCACCGGCCCAGGGGGCCCGCCAGCAGCTCGTCGGCGCGGACCGACTCACTGCTCGGGTCGTCGAACCCGGCCCCGCCGGTCAGCGCGCCGAAGGTCCCCGTCCCCCAGAGGCCGCCCAGCAGTGCCAACAGCACCGCGGCGGTGACGACCCACCAGCGGCGCCGTCCCGCCAGCCGTCCCAACGCTGCAAGCATCCCTGTTCCCCTAAATAGATAGTGGATAGTTTCGCTATCGGTATGAGAACTATCTACTCTGCGGGCCGTACGGCGCAAGCGGGGATCGGGAAGTCACCGGGGCGGGATCGGGAAGTCACCGGGGCCGTGCCGGCGTCGGCGGCCTTCGGCGAGGCCGACCCGCTGGTCGGCGGCGCCGGCCGCTCCGCCGTCCCGGGGTCGCCGACGGCTCCGGAAGGGAGGCGGGGCGACTCTTACCGGATCGATAAGTTACTCGTTAGTATCCCGCCATGCCCAATATCCCGGATGTCGTTCTGCGGGCCGTACCCGGATCCGTCCCGCGCCCAGCGCTGGAGATTCCTTCCTGCCGCTTGCATCCGGGCGGCGGACCCGGCCGCTCCACCCAGGACGTCGCGGCAAGTGTGACCACGGGAATCGGCGGACCCGCGTCCGACATCCTGTCGGGCCTCGTGCCCGCGGCCGAGGGGTCCGACCGTGTCCCGTAATCTGCTGACCGCTTTCTGGACCTGCTCGGCGCTCCATCTGCTGTCCCTGGTCACGGGCCTGACCACGGTCGAGTGGGTGAGCAAGGCGCTGCTGATGCCGCTGCTGGCGGCCTGGCTGCTGAGCCGGAGCGGCCCACGGCTGGTCGCGGCGGGCCTGCTCGCCTCCGCCGCGGGAGACGTCGCGCTCGAGATCGACGGGCTCTTCGTCGCGGGCATGGCCTGTTTCGCCGTCGCGCATGTGTGCTACGTGACGTTCTTCCTGCGGGGAGGCGACGGACGGCGGTGGACGGTCCTCATCGGGTACGGCGTGCTCTGGCTGCTCCTCATCGCCGCCCTCTGGCCGCGTCTGGGCGACCTGCGGATCCCCGTGGGCGTCTACTCCCTGATCCTCACCGCGACCGCCGTCACCTCCGCCTGGCACGGCCTGCGGACCGGAGCCGGCGGCGCGCTGTTCCTGCTCTCGGACGGACTGATCGCGCTGGGGCTGGCCGGGATCGACCTCCCGCTGCACGGTCCGCTGGTGATGACCACCTACATCGCCGCCCAGTACCTCCTGGCCTCAGGCGCGCTCCGGCGGCAGGCCCTCCTGGAGGAGGGGCGTCCAGCGCCGCCACGGACGGTGCCCGGGGGAACCGCGGCCGGTTGACCCGGACCGACGGCTCGGGCTGCGGCTCCGTAGAACTCTTCCTGCAGGCCCAGCGCCGCCCCGAGCTGAGCGCCCAGCTCGCCGAAGGGGCCAGGGAAGGACGGCGCGGGATGGCGGCGATCCCGGAAGGCGTGCCGGAGAGCGAGGCGTCGCAGAAGTGATCACCCGGGCCCGGGCTCCGGGTGACCGGGGCGGGGGCCACTCCACGAGTGCGCGCATGTCCATGAGACGACACGGCCCGGCACCCACACGACCGGGGAGGCGTGAGCGGCGGGAATCCCTACCCTCGGCAGGTGCGGAGCATGTTGAGCAGGGCCACCTTCTCCTCCCGGGTCACGAAGAGCCGGTAGTGATGCTTCACGGTGATCCATGAGGTCGCATAGCGGCACCAGTGGCCGCGGCGTGGCGGACGCCAGCTCTGCGGCCCTTGGGCGCCCTTGGCGATGTTGACGGAGTGGCTGACCACCACCAGCTCGGGGCGGGTGAGGTCGTTGGCGAAGGCGCGCCGCCGCGCCTGGCTCCATCTGCTGGCGCCGGAGCGCCAGGCGTACGCCAGCGGCACGACGTGGTCGACGTCGACCTGCTTCTCGCTTTTCAGCCACTTGCCGTCGTACGGGCTGTACCAGACCCCCTTGACCGGGTGGCAGGCCGCGTTCCTGCGCACCCGTCGCCCGTCGCGGGCCAGGACCATCTCTCGTGCGTCACACCTGCCCCTGTGGTGCGCCCAGCGGGGCTGGAACCGCCGGTGGCTGTAACCGCGGATCGACAATGGACCGGCGACTTTCAACTGGGCCAGCATGCGGCGGGCCGGCGTCCCGGCATCGGCCTGTGGCCGCTTGCGCGCGTCGGCCGCCGCCTGCGAGGCAGTGGTGACGGCGATGATCGGGGTGACCAGAAGGATAAGTACGGCGACGCGGACCGTCCGCCTCAAGAAGACCATGGTTCCACCCATACCAGGCATTCCCCGCCGGCGGGGGACGCCCTCGACGGCAGCCGCCCGCCGGCCCGCAGCCGTCCGGGCCGGATCGCCGCACGCAGCGCCCCCGCAGCTGCGTGCCGAGCGTGCCGCCGCCTCCTGCGGCCTGCCCGCCGCCGGCTCACGCCTTCCCCGCCCGGCCGGTTCCTCGAACCGGTGCGTGCCCACATCCTCGGCTCGTACGGACAACCGGCGGCCCCCGCCACCGAGTCCACCGCGCCGGTGCCGAGCAGGACCTTGCGCGGCCGGGAGAGCAGGGCCCGCGGTGCGTCGGCCGCCTCCGCCGGCGGCTCCGCACCCCGTCGGCCGCCTCCGCCGGCGGCTCCGCACCCCGTCGGCCTCCCGCTCCCCGCCCAGAGCGCGACCAGCACACCCAGCACCAGGATCGAGCCGCCGATCACCACGACGTGCCGGATGTTCTGCGGGATGGGCATCACCCACCGGGGGAAGCCACGCTCGGCCGCCTTCAACAGGGCCCGCACATCGACGCGCGCCAGCACCGGCAGGTTCAGTACGGTCAGCGCCGAAATCACCAGGGTGACCGTGACCGGGACGGCTGTTTCGTGACCGCTGGCGTCGAAGCTGAGCTTGTTCTGCTCCAGCACGGTTACGGGGATGCCCTGACGGGTCGGCTCCGCCTCCGCGTCCGCCTTCGCGTCGCCCCCGTAGCGGTGACGCACCAGCGGGATGCTCAGGAAGGCCAGTGCGATGAGCAGTTGCAGCGCCGCGGCGAATGCGATCACGACGGGGTTCTCCTTGTCAGGTGGCCTCGGGCGGTCCGTCCCTCCCGATGGGCAAGACGATGCCGGTGACCGCTGACACCGCGCGCATCACGGGCTGACACACGCTCTCAGCGCCTGTCAGAGCCGATCCGGCGGGTCCTCAAGACACGACGGCGGTCTCAAGGGGGCGACGTATCGCCGCGCAATGACCTTGACCACCAGTGGAGGCGCGTGTGCGGGGCCCCGGCGGGTGTAGGCGTCGGCGCACCAGGTGTCGACAGCGGCCTGGCGGCAGTCGGCGAGGATCTCCGGCCGGGAAAAGGCTCAGGGCCGTCAGACCAGCTGGTCCGACGGCCCTGTTCGGCCGGTTCATGGTCAGGCCTTGTTGAAGGTGTTCTTGGCCCAGAGGTAGGAGACGGCGGCGATGCCGGCGCACCAGGCGGTGGCGATGGCGGCGCTGTTGCCGATCGGGGTGCCGAGGAGGAGGCCGCGGACGGTTTCCATGATCGGGGTGAAGGGCTGGTATTCGGCGAACCAGCGCAGGGCGGTGGGCATGGAGTCGGTGGGGACGAAGCCGCTGCCGAGGAAGGGCAGCAGGATCAGGGGCATCGGGGCGTTGCTGGCGGCCTCGGGGGTCGGGGCCTTCAGTCCGAGGGCGACCGCGAGCCAGGTGACGGCCACGGCGAACAGGGTGAGCAGGCCGGCGGCGGCCAGCCATTCGGCGGCGGTGGCGTTCGGGCTGAAGCCGATCGCGAGGGCGATGCCGATGAGGACGGCCATGCCGAGCAGCTGCTGGATGACGCTGCCGACGACGTGGCCGGTGAGGACCGAGGCCCGGGAGATCCGCATGGTGCGGAAACGGGCGATGATGCCTTCGGTCATGTCGGTGGCAACCATGACGGCGGTTCCGGTCGCGGCGGTGGCCGCCGCCATGAGCAGGATGCCGGGGACGACGTAGTTGACGTAGGTGTCGCGGCCGCCGCCGAGTCCGGTGCCGAGAGTGCCGCCGAGGACGTAGACGAACAGGAGCAGGAGGACGACGGGCGTGGCGACCAGCTGCACGGTCATGGACGGGTAGCGGAGCAGGCGCTTGAGCTGGCGCCGGATCATGGTGGAGGAGTCGCGCACGGCGAGGGGGAGGGTGCTCATCGGGTGGCCTCCTTCTGCTGGCCGGTGAGGGTGAGGAAGACGTCGTCGAGGTCGGGGGTGTGGATGTTCATGTCGGCGACGTCGATCGAGCGTCCGTCCAGGACGACGAGCAGTTCGCGGATCGCGCGGACGCCGCCGTCGCTCGGCACCTGCAGGGTGAGCGCCTCGGGGTCGGCGACCCCCGCGCCGATGAGGTGGCGGGCGGAGTCGAGCAGGTGCGTGTCGGCGAAGGTGAGCTTGATGTGGCCGCCGGGGATGAGCCGCTTGAGCTCTTCGGCGGTGCCCTCGGCGATCAGCCGTCCGTGGTCGAGGAGGGCGATGCGGTCGGCGAGCTCGTCTGCCTCCTCCAGGTACTGGGTGGTGAGGAAGATGGTGACGCCGCTCGCGACGAGTTCGCGCACGATCTGCCACATGGAGCGGCGGCTGCGCGGGTCGAGGCCGGTGGTGGGCTCGTCCAGGAAGATCAGGCGGGGGTCGCCGACCAGGGTCATCGCCAGGTCGAGCCGGCGTTGCATGCCGCCGGAGTAGGTTCCGGCCGGCTTGCGCGCCGCGTCGACCAGGTCGAAGCGGGCGAGCAGTTCGGCGGCCCGGCGCTTGCCGTCCCTGCGGGACAGGTGCTTGAGGTCGGCCATGAGGAGCAGGTTCTCCTCGCCGGTGAGCAGCTTGTCGACGGCCGAGTACTGGCCGGTGACGCCGATCGCGCCGCGCACGTCGTCCGGCCTGCGGGCCAGGTCATGGCCGGCGACCTGGACGGCACCGTCGTCGGCGGGGATCAGGGTGGACAGGATCTGGACGGTGGTGGTCTTGCCCGCGCCGTTCGGGCCGAGCAGGGAGAAGATCGTCCCTTCGGGGACGGTCAGGTCGACGCCGTCGAGCACGACCTTGTCGCCGTAGGACTTGCGCAGCCCGTTCGCCGCGATGGCCAGGTTCCTCATGCTGGTGCTCCTCAGAGGCTGTGGGTCAGAGGCTGCGGGCGATGATGTCGCCGTAGGCGGTGGTCGCGTGGATGGCGAGCTGGGCGGCGGCGCCGTCGGTGTTGTTGAGCGCGTTGTGGATGCGGCCGTAGGAGGTGCCGGCGTCCAGGGAGGCCGAGACGCCGGGGGCGGTGTCGACCGAGATCTGGCCGGCCTCGGTGCGCAGCACGAGCGTGCCGCGCACGGCCTCGGTGATGCGGATGTCGCCCTTGGCGGTGCTGATCTGCGCGGGGCCGCCCAGGCGGCCGACGGTGACGTCCCCGGCGGCGGTGGTGAGGTGGACGCCGGCGGCCTCGTCGATCTCGATCGGACCGTGCGCGCCCTCGAAGGTGACGTCGCCGAACCGGCCGACGGCCCGGAAGTCGGCACTGGCCGCCTTGGCCTCGATCCGGGAGCCGGCGGGCAGCTGGACCGTCACCTCGATGGATCCGGAGGGGCCGAGCATCTGGTTCTTGGCCGTGGCCTTGATCCGCAGGACGCCGTCGGTGCAGTCGATCGTGGTCTGCTCGGCGACCTTGACGTCGCGGCTCTTGGAGGGGTCGGCGGGCAGGATCTCGACGGTGGTGTCGGTCCGGTCGGCGGCGACGAAGCGAATGCGGCCGGCGGGGATGTCCAGGGTGGCGGTGATCGGGGTGGGGGTGGCGAACTTCTGCATGGTGTGCTCCTGCGCTTGTTGTTTCTGACACCGGAAACGCTACGTTGCCTTCAACTATCCCGCAAGAGCAATGTTGCGAACAATAAGTATTTATGCAGGTAGAAGCCGTAGAATCGTTGCGATGGCGGTGAACGTAATGCAACGCAACCCCTCGTTGCGTGTTGCAATGAAATGGGAGTGAACGCTATCGTGGCGGGCGCCCGGGCACGCGAAGGAGAACCCGATACCGGGAGGCGGGCTCACCCGGCGAGACCGCCAGCAGATCGCGCTGGGACCGGCCGACGGCCTCGCCTACGCCGAGATCGCCCGCCGCCTCGACTGCCTCACCGAGATCCTCACCCGCGCCGCACAACAGGCCCGCGAGGTCCTCCGCGCCAACGCCGAACCCCCGACCCCAACAACCAATGACCACAAGCGCAGCCCGACTCCGCCGCGTCCCGACGACACCCCTCATGACCGTTACACAGCGATTGCGAGGCCGAGACGGCTCAACAGGGAAAGGCCGACGACACCCCGGATGATGTCGACCCCACATCCACAGGAACGGTCCCGGCGGCCGGTCCCCCGGCCGGCCGTGAGCCGCCGTTCACGAGGCCAGGACCCGCGAGTAGGTCCGTGGGGGTGAGCCGCGGGGCGGAAGGCGAAGATCTACGCAGGATTGGGCCTGCGGCTGGTCTATCACCCGGAAAAGAGAAAGGTGCTGGTCGGCTCAAGAGCCGACCAGCACCTCACAGGTGAATCAAGTGTGTCCGAGGGGGGACTTGAACCCTTCGCCCATCTCCTGGCCTCCCAGGACACCCCCTGGCTGGACGTCGAATGACGTGCTCCGCCCGTTTCCGTAGACCATCCCCGTGGACACGGGGCCGACCTCGCCCGTCTGGGCGGAGACGAGTTCATGGTGGGATCATCCCTGCGCATACGGGGCCGACTGCCTCACCTATCCTGACCGCGATCATCGGCCAGGACCACCTCCGCAGACACGGGGCCGACAGGGGCGACGGCGCCCCGCCTAGGCCCAAGGGGGGACCATCCCCGCGGGCGCGGGGCCGACGCCCGCAGGGGTTCGGCTACCGCCCCTGCTAGGGGACCATCCCGCGCAGGTGCGGGGCCGACGAAGCGGCTAAGGTGTGGTCCGCCTACCGGACGGGACCATCCCCGCGGGCGCGGGGCCGACCATGTGCGGATGTCGGCCTGGCTGGGCATCTGCGGACCATCCCCGCAGGCGCGGGGCCGACTACAGGCAGTCGATGCTGACCACGTCCTGCTTCGGACCATCCCCGCGGGCGCGGGGCCGACCACTGCGCCGGGTTCTGGTCACCCTTGGACCTAGGACCATCCCCGCGGGCGCAGGGCCGACTCAACCACCCCTGCACAACACGTAGAGGGGGTGGGACCATCCCCGTGTGCGTGGGGCCGACGTCCGTCAGACCCTCCTGCCTGAGGAGGCCCAGGGACCATCCCCGCGTGCGCGGGGCTGACCGGATCCGTCACCGGGTCGGCGTCCGCGGCGAGGGACCATCCCCGCGTGCGCGGGGCCGTCTCGAAGGGCTTCAGGGCGATCTCACCGCAGGGGGGACCATCCCCGCGGGCGCGGGGCCGACCCGTCTACTCCGTCCTGCGTATCGCGACACACGGGACCATCCCCGCGGGCGCGGGGCCGACTCCGTGCTGCTGGGCGCGGCGGCGCCGTTCCAGGGACCATCCCCGCGGGCGCGGGGCCGACAGGACGATGGAGCCAGGCGAGATCCCAAGAGCCGGACCATCCCCGCGGGCGCGGGGCCGACGGGTTCACGGAGATGCCCCCGTGTTTGTTCGCAGGACCATCCCCGCGGGCGCGGGGCCGACCCTTGAAGATCCCGCCCAGGAAGGTGCCGACGTGGACCATCCCCGCGGGCGCGGGGCCGACCGAGGACGCTCGGAAGGTCGTCGCGCTCGACGCGGACCATCCCCGCGGGCGCGGGGCCGACATCGGGTCGCCGTTCTTGTCGCTCCCGCCGCCGGGACCATCCCCGCGGGCGCGGGGCCGACGTGCGCACGGAACTGGCCGACATCAGAGACGGCGGACCATCCCCGCGGGCGCGGGGCCGACGTGCGCACGGAACTGGCCGACATCAGAGACGGCGGACCATCCCCGCGGGCGCGGGGCCGACGGCGCTTGATAGCCCTTGGACAGGATGCGCAGCGGACCATCCCCGCGGGCGCGGGGCCGACTACCACTGCTCAGCCTCCTGCACCTGCCCAGACGGACCATCCCCGCGGGCGCGGGGCCGACCTCTTGCCACTCCTCCGGCACGCAGTGTTGATAGGACCATCCCCGCGGGCGCGGGGCCGACGGTGAGGTGTTCGTCTGATGCCGAGCATGTCCAGGACCATCCCCGCGGGCGCGGGGCCGACTGCACCCGGGGCGGGATCGGCATGCGGTCGACCGGACCATCCCCGCGGGCGCGGGGCCGACAAGCCGATGACCTTCTCCTCGCCGGTGTCGGGGGGACCATCCCCGCGGGCGCGGGGCCGACTCGGCCGCGGCCGGGCGTCGGATGTCGGCCCGGGGACCATCCCCGCGGGCGCGGGGCCGACCCCGCCGTGGACATCAGCCTGGCAGTCACCCCGTGGACCATCCCCGCGGGCGCGGGGCCGACTCAACGTCGGCCGCATGACCACCAACCAGGGGACCATCCCCGCGGGCGCGGGGCCGACTCCCGGAGACCGTTCAAGACCTCCTGAAGACCCGGACCATCCCCGCGGGCGCGGGGCCGACCGCTACCGCGGCCTCGGTCTCGGTCTCGGCCTCGGCCTGGGACCATCCCCGCGGGCGCGGGGCCGACCGCGACCCGCTTCGGATCGGACGCCCTCAGACCGGACCATCCCCGCGGGCGCGGGGCCGACCTCATCGGGCCGCCCCCGATCGCACTAGCACGGGGACCATCCCCGCGGGCGCGGGGCCGACATACCTGCGGAAGGGTGAATAGCCGTGCCGAAAGGACCATCCCCGCGGGCGCGGGGCCGACGTACGGCGCGGGCCCCCCTCATTCGCGGTCGGAGGACCATCCCCGCGGGCGCGGGGCCGACGTCCAGATCATGGATAAGGCGGACCCCTCGGGAGGACCATCCCCGCGGGCGCGGGGCCGACCGCTGCTCAGCTCGGACGGCTGTACCTACCCGGGGACCATCCCCGCGGGCGCGGGGCCGACCCCGACGTTCCGGCCTGCAAGGTGAGGCCGAGAGGACCATCCCCGCGGGCGCGGGGCCGACGCGGGCCATGTCCGCGAAGCGGCTGTAGTGGAGGGACCATCCCCGCGGGCGCGGGGCCGACCGCCTCCTCGGCCACAGCCCCGTTCATCAGCGAGGA
The DNA here is from genome assembly GCF_055586905.1 of Streptosporangium sp. NPDC048886. Lineage (NCBI taxonomy): Bacteria > Bacillati > Actinomycetota > Actinomycetes > Streptosporangiales > Streptosporangiaceae > Streptosporangium > Streptosporangium sp. NPDC048886. The sequence continues at coordinate 40,582 of NZ_JBVJHH010000010.1, read as the reverse complement.
CCATCCCCGCGGGCGCGGGGCCGACCGTGGCGGTTGCCGTAGTAGGGGGCGAGCAGGGGGACCATCCCCGCGGGCGCGGGGCCGACGCTTGATGACCTGGCACTTTATCGGCGAGGACGGGCGGAAAGAATCAGTCCGTCGAAGTCCACGGGGTACCACCGGTCCTTGCCGGCTGTCCGTATCGCCCACCCTTGCTCGTTGGCGGCAGGTTCGACGAGGACGGCCTGGCCGTCGCCGATGCGGGCGGCGAGCAGTTCCCAGAGGCGGTCTCGGACGCGTCTGCTGGGGTTGCCGACGAAGACTCCCGCGTTGACTTCGACCATCCAGCGGGTGAGGTGGCCGCGCAGTCCTTCGGGGGCGGCGATGAGGACGATGACGGTCATGGGCCGGTCGCTTCGGGTTGTTCACCGGTTTGTTCTTCGAACTCTGGGCCGATGACCGCGATGTGCTCTTCACCCATGGTGGCCGGGATGAGACCTTGAGGCGTGATCTCGGGAGGCTCACCTGTGCCAGCCCAGTTGACGCCTCCGGCGACGGTGCCGAGCTTCTCGTCCCACAGCTCGTTGACCTCGATGTCGGGGATCTCCACGCCGTCGGGGCTCAGCAGGCTCTTGATGTCGCGGACGATGCGGCCGAGGAGTTTGTCCTCGGCGATCCGGTCACGTAGGCCCAGACGCGCGTCGCGCTCGTCGGTCAGGCCCTTGGCCATCAGGTCGAAGGCGAGCGGGATGGTGTATTCGGCCTTGTAGAGGTCTGCGATGTCCATGACGAAGGAGGTCGCGGCCCCGGTGTGGACGAAGCCGAGTCCGGGGCTGGCACCGAGACCGACGATGACGGCGTGGCAGATGCCGTACAGAGCGGTGTTGCCGGCCGACAGCAGACGGTTGAGGTCGTCGCCGGTGGCGAAGGCGTCACCGGGGCGGTAGTCGCGCCCGGTCCATGGCACGCCGGTGCGGCGGGAGTGCAGCTGGTACTGCTTGCGGACGCGGGCGCCCTCACGTCCACGCAGCTGCTGCATGGTCATCGTGGAGACGTCTTCACCGGGGAAGCGCATCCCGTACATGGCGCGGGCGACGCCCAGGCGCTCTTTGGGCCGGGTGACGAGCCAGGCCTGGCGGTGGAGCAGGCCGGAGCCTCGGCTGGGGCCGAGGCCGGAGGCGTACATGCGTACTCCCTGTTCGCCGACCCAGCACACCGCCGTGCCGGAGTCGGCGAGCAGGCGGATGGCGCCGTGGGTGACCCGGGTACCGGGGCCGAGGAGCATGACGGCGACCATGGCGGCCGGCACCCGGACGGTGTCCCGCTTGTTGATGATCACGACTGCGTTCTCGTCGCGATCGATGTGGCTGCGCTCGACGTAGACGCTGGAGACGCGGTCGGTGATGCGGTGCAGGTCGTGCGGATGGGCCTTCCACCAAATGTCGGCCATTACCTGCTCTCCGTGGGCTGGTGGCCGTTCAAGGCGGTGACCCGGAGCGGGGCGAGGGTGAGCAGGCCGCAGCCGTATGACTTGGCGGGGCCGATGCCGCCCAGCAGCCTTTCGGTGAACACTGCCGGCTCGGTGATGCGGAGCCGGCCCTCGAAGGTCGCGGTGTGCAGGACGACCGGTTTCGCGTCGCCGTGCTTCTTCTTGAAGGAGCGACGGTTGCGGGCCGTGATCCGGACCTCGCGGGCCGGGGGAACGTCAGAGCCTTCCTGCGGCTCCAGACCGGGGACCAGTGAGTCAATGTGAGCCTCTGGGACCGTGAAGCCCCAGCGTTCGGTCCTGGTGAGGAACCAGTCGAGCTGCTGGGCAGCGGTGCGGTGCCCGATGCGGAAGGAGCGTTGCCTGCCGTCCGCTGCCTGCTTGGCCTGCGTCGTGCTGGGTTTGATCGGGTTGGAGGTGTTCTGCACGGGGTTGGCGGTGAGCCGGAAGGCGAACTCCCGGCCGGTGGCGATCTGGGCGAGCAGCGGAGCGTAGTCCCGGACTGCGGCGTGCTCGCCGTCGGCCTCGGGCCAGCCGGCCTGCTCGACCAGATGGGACCAGTCGGGCCTGGTCTTGGTGAGCGCAAAGAGGAAAGGCCGGTGAGGGTTGTCGGCGTCCAGCCGCCACAGGATGCGCTCGTCCGCCGGGTCGTCGGGGATGGCGTGCATGACGGCGCCGTGCATGACGTGCGGGCTGGCGAGGAGCAGCCGGCTCTTCTCGCGGAGCGGGTTGATGCGGATACGGGACAGATAGGTCATGGGAGTCACCAGCCCAGGAGGGCGAACGGGTCGTGGCCGTCGGCGGCGGTGTCAGGCTCGGGGAAACCGGTCGGCAGGGTCACCCAGGTGTGGCGGATACGGCGGCTGACGAACCGGCGGTCGCGCGGCGCGAAGGACTGCGGAACATCGTTGAGGGAATCGTCGCCGTCGGGGTCGTCCAGGGTCGCGGACAGGTCGACGGTGGCTGGGCGTGCTCGCCGGCGACGGGCGTAGAGCTCCTTGGCCGTCTCGCTGGCCTGCCACGGTTCGGTGTGCAGGACCTCCTCCAGCGGAGCCTCTCGGACGGCCAGGAAGAGCGGCTGGGTGGGGACACAGGAGCGGCGGCCGAGGGCGAGAGGGAAGGCCGGGTGCTTGACGGCGTCGGCGAGCGCCCGTACGAGCGCGACAGGCCCTTGGAGGGCGGCGAGGAAGACCGCGTCCTGGAGGTAGAAGCGCTGGGTGACATGGGTGAGCTTGGCGGGCGAGGTGGGTTTCTGCACACCCTTGGTGGTCACCCCGGCCTGTGGGAGTGGGCGTCCGCGGTAGTCGCTGACCGTGTGGTAATCACGCAGCAGGGTGCCCGGCTGGTCGACCCGCACTCCCATCCGCAGGCCGAGCAGCTCGCCCGGCGGTTCCTCACGCGGTCTGCCGGCCGCGGCGGCGAGCAGGCCGAGCACGCCGGACTTGGTGGGCTCAGGCCGGGTGTCGCGGCGGTTGAACACGCTGCGGTCGCCCCATGACTGCATCGGGCCGCCCAGGCGCAGCACCAGCGTGGTCTCGGGGCCGCTCATCCGGCCTGCTTGACGAGCTCGACGAGCGTGCCGCGCAGGCCGGCGACCAGCTCGGGGAAGGTCTGCTGCGTGCCGAACGCCGAGTCGAGCTGAGTGGTGGCCTTGCTTCCAGGCTCGAAGGTGTGGCAGACGGCGGCGTGGACGGGCGCGTCACCCCACTGCTGGGTGGCGCGCTCGTATTCGACCGCCAGGCGCAGGGCCGACAGCTCGGCGATGCCTTCCTCATGGTCGGCAGGTCTGACGACGGGCTTCTCGTAGGCGGAGACGAGGTTGACCGGCTGGTCGTCGCGGACCACGACCGCGACGAGGCTGGGCAGGGTGCGGTGGGCGAAGGAGTTCTGGTGGCCCGACGGAATGGAGCGGGCGAAATGCTGGACGAACGCCTCCACCGCGTCGAGAGCGGCGTCGGCGTCGCCGAGGTTGGCGGCCAGCTGGTGCAGACCGATCGTGGCGTAGCGGTACAGGGTCGCGGAGTTGAAGCCGATCGTGCCGATCATGCCGGCACCGGTCTCCTCTTTGAGGTTCTCGTCGTCCACGGCCGTGTAGTAGTCGAACTCCAGCTCCACGGCGTGCGTGGACAGCGCGTGCGCGACCTGCGTGGCGGCGTCGACGTTGAGGGAGGGGATGTCGGCGACCATGCGGCCGAACAGCGCCACGTCCATCGGGTGCCCACTCTGGAGCTTCTGCGCCACCGGCAGGTCCTTTGTCGCGGCGGACAGCTGCCCGTCGTCCAGGGCCGCGAGGTCGGCGGCCTGGTCGGCCACCAGGTCGACGATGTCCTCCAGCTGCCGATAGCCGAAGAACAGCAGATAGGCGGTATCGCCGGCCTTCTTGCCCTCCTTGATGCCCAGCTGCTCCAGGAGCTTCGCCGCCAGCCGGGCCGCCTGCTCGGCGTCCAGCGCGGTGCGGGCGGCCAGGCGCTTGGCGAGCTCGGCGACGATCCGCTTGGTGCGGGTGGCGTGGTCCTGCTCGGGCGCGTGCCGGGCGAAGGCGGTGCGGGTGGCGCGCTTCCACGCCTGGGAGGAGACCCGGGCACGGCGCACGCCGCCGAAGTACGCCTCCTTGGGATTGCCCTGGTCGTCGCGGTTGAGGTTGGCGGGCGGGACGGTCTGCACGATGTGGACGTCGATGTAGAGACGCTTGTCCATGGGGAACTCCAAAGGAGAAGGAAGAGGGAAAGGGAGCGACGGAATCCGTACGGGCAATGGTCAGGGACGGGGCGCGCCCGTGGTCGCGTCGGATGTGGACGGCACCTGGGCGTCTGAGGACGACCACCCGTAGTAGTCCAGGCCCCAGCGGCGGCGGGCCCGCTGCCGGCTGTCAGGCCGCTGCCAGTCGCGGATGTCGTCGAGCAGTCGGTCGTAGTCGAGCGGTTGACCGATGGTGCGCAGCTGGGTGACGAGTCCGCGCAGGTGAGTGAGCAGGGCGGAGACCTGGGTGGCGGAAGCGGCCGCGTTCACCCGGCGGTCCACGGCCTCCTGCGTGAACTTGCCACTCTGGTGCAGCCGGCGCAGCGCCTGACCGAGGCGGACCTCCTGCCGGTGCATGGGCTCGGAGCGGGCCTGTTGATGCAGGCCGTACAGGGCGAGTGCGGCGTGCTCGGCCTTCTGCTCGTTGGAGACCTCGCCCTTCCGGGCGAGCCGGTCGTCCACTTGGGAGCGGTAGTGCGGCCACATGGCCGGCACGGTCCCGGCCTCGCGGCCGAGCCCCGCGCGCAGCGCGGCCAGCTCCTCGCCGGGGGGACGGCCTTCCTTCCTGCGCCAGGTCCCGTCCGCGGCGATGTAGCGGGTCCAGTAGCGGGCAGGCCGGTCATTCGGAACGGGCATGTGAGTCCTCGCCTTCAGGGAGTCCGGGCTGCGGGTGCGGAGGTGACCGGGGCGGTGTCCTCCATGAGGTCGTCTGCCGCGTGCGCGCAGAGGGGCAGGATGGCGTTGAGCTGCCGGCGGAAGTTCTGCTCGGCCGTGGCCAGCCGGTAGGTGAGCTGGCGGCCGTCCTTCTCGATGGCACGCCCACCGAACTCGCCATGAGTGGCGGTGGCCAGGATCTTCTCCGCGACGTCCCAGGTCCGGTCGCGGGCGGCCTTCTCCCAGGCGGTACGGCCCCGCTCCAGCATGTCCGCGTCATCGGCACACGTCCGGACGCCGACGAGGAACCGGCGGACGAGCGGGTCGAGCGCGTGCAGCACGAACTCGCCGGGGCGCTGCCCTTTGTCCCAGGGGATGGGGTCGGCCCCCGTGGCCCGGCGGAGATCGGCGGAGAGGTTGTTCACGGCCCTGGCGAGGTCCTCGGCCTGCCTGGCGACCTCCAGCAGAACCGTGTAGGCGTCCTCCTCCGCACGTAGAGCGGCCACCGGCAGGGGGATCGAGTCGAACAGGATGTCCTCGACGACCGCGGACTGGGTGCCGTAGGTGATGCCGATCGCCTCCACCTGGAGCGGGTAGTCGTAGCCGAGCACCCCCTCGGCCTGGAGTTCGGCGAGCTGGCGCAGTAGCACCGAGGTCTCGAAAGCGCCGTCGCCGTCCTGCCGCTCCGACGCCAGCAGGGCGTCCAGCCCGCGCCAGACCGCCTTGCCGGGCACATGCCTCCGCGGCCTCCGGAGCGTTCCAGTGGCGCTCTTGGGTGCCTTCTGGAAGGTCCACGTCGTGTGCGGCTCCCACTCCGGCAGCTCCTCCAGCCGGTCTCCGGCGCACAGGACGACCCGGGAGACCACCGTGCCGCCGTCGACCTCCTCCGGGATCAGGCGGACGCGCCGCGACTGCCAGGTCCACAGGTCGAGCAGACCGGTAGCGGCTCGGACCTTCCACTCCGGCCCCAGAGGATCACGCCGCCAGTGGGGACGGTCGTCGTCGGGCTGGACACCGAAGGGGATGTTGAGCAGCAGCGTCTCGTACAGGTTCCGCCCGGCCGGGACGACCACGCCCAAGGCTCCCAGCGGACCGGTGGGGTTGCCCATCGTCTTGCCCGCCTTGACCTGCGGGTCCTCGGCGGCCCCGGATTTGATCGCCGCCGTGTCCCAGCAGTGCGCGTGCAGCAGCCACCGGGCTGCCTGGGCCGGCGTCAGGGGCAGCGGGTCGCCGTCGGTACGGCTGGCGAAGAGCGGGACGTTGTTGCCGGAGGCCGCCGTGGCGACCAGCAGGGCGGACCCCTTGGTCTCGTCCTTGGCCGTGCGTAATCTCCCCACCTGGGCGAAGGGGGCCTCAGCATCGAACAGGTCGAAGCGTGTCCGGTGTCCGTCCAGGTAGGCGCAGAGCCTGTCCTGCTCCTCCCGGGTGAAGCGGCCGGCTCCGAACCTCCGCGCCCACTCCGCTCGATCGCGGGGGCGTCCCAGCGCATCCATCACGACGGGCAGCAGAACCTGTCGTAGTAGAGCCGGAGTGTGAGTGGGGAGGTCGACCACGAGGGAGTCGAATTCCTGTGCGCGGAGCAGCGCCTCACGGAGTGAAAACTTCCGGGTGGTCTGGCTCCCTTTTGGCCTTAAAAGCAGCCAAGGTGAGTCAATTAGGTCGTACACGGACATGAGAAATCCTCGAATTAGCCGTGTTTAGAAAATTCATCGGGAGCAAAGAGTGTCAGATGTCACGCCCCTTTGGGATGGAAATGCTTAGAGTGATTCCGCCTCGCGACCTCAGGATGCAGAGAGGGAACTATGCGGGGATGGCCCGTAGCCGTGTTTTGGGCAACCGTCGGCCCCGCTCTGCGGGGATATCCCACTCTGTGGGGGGCTTTTCACTGCCACGACACTCTGCAGGCGTTGACAGTGTGAAGCCCGTCTGGGCGGCTCTCGCTTTCACCGTCTGCCCCGCCACTGCGGGCCGCCCTCGACGACCAAGCCGAGCTGCTCGCCGTACCGCAGCGCGTACTCGCCGAGCGCGCCGTCCCCCTTCCCATCCAGGACGAGGGCGCGAGTGTGCTTGAGCCAGGGATGGCCCCGCCACCCGTCGAGCGGTGACAGCTCGCGCTCGGCTGACTCGGTGAGCCTGGACGGCAACCGCACGGTAGCTCCCAGCACCTCTTCGAGCAGTTCTTCCGAGAGCGCCTCGCCGTTCACGCCGAGCCATCTACCGCTCAGTGTGCGGTAACCGCGATCGTCGCGGCACACCAAGACGACCTCCAGGCTGGGATCGCCGTCGCGGACGACCGCTTGCAGCTTCTCCTCGGCCACGCTGCCGTGGATCGCGCCGTAGTGGAGACCGTCCAGCGTCGGACGGGTGTGCTCGTTACGCCGGGTGAGCAGATAATGCTCCGCGCTCCTGGTGCGCTTCTCCTGTCCGGCCTGCCACATGGCACACGCGGCCTGCTCATCCTCGGCCCAGTCCTGCGGCATGATTCCGGGCTTACCGCCATAGACCTGCCCCACCAGCCGCGGCACGTCGCCTGGAACGGACCAGTGACCGCCATCGGCCTGACAGACCACGGCGGCGGTGCGCAGCAACAGATAGCGACCGTAGATGCCCTCACTCGCCGGAAGGATCCACGGGGATTGACCCCCTTGCGGGGCGAATCCCGTGACGACGACCTCCGGCCGACTGACCCGTTCCGGCCGGTGAACGCCCTTATGACGGTGGACCCGCCCCAGGCGTTGGAGCAGGAGGTCGATGGTCGTCAGATCGGTGACCAGCAGGTCGGCGTCCACGTCGAAGGACTGCTCGGCGAGTTGCGTGGCCACAAGGATGAGGCGACCGGGACGCTTGGGCCCGTTTCGGGTGGGCGGGCCGAGCAGTTTCAGGCACTCCTCGGTCTTCTCCGCCCGATCGTGCGCGGTCATCCGCCCGTGCAGCAGCCGCACGTCGTCGCCGAAACGCGTGCGCAACGCCTCGTATGTGGCCTGAGCACGGGGAACGGTGTTACGGATCACAAGCGCGCAGCCGCCCTGCGCGAGCCGCTCCTCGACAAGGTCGGCGACCAGGCCGGCGGCGGTCGACTCTTGTTCCTTGCCCCGGACAGGCGGCTCCGGCAGAACCGTGACCGACACCCGCAGATCCTCACGCCACTGCTCCACGTGATCCACGTCGTAGACCGCCCGGCCATCGACCAGGCAGGCAGCGGTGACATTGGGATACCCCTGAGGTTCGGGCAGATCACGCACGTCGAACTCCTCCTCGGAGGCGGCGCCCGCCAGGTAGGCCGCGACGAGCTCCTGACGTTGCGCCGGAGGCAGGGTGGCTGACAGCAGCACCACCGGCACCTGTGCCTGACCCAGCCAGCGCAGCCCTTCGTTGAGGAACTGCGACATGTAGACGTCCGCCGCGTGCACCTCGTCGAGGATGACGACCTTGCCCATGAGTCCGGCAGTCCGCAGCATCACGTGTTTGGTCCGGGTGGCCGCGTAGAGCAGCTGGTCGATCGTGCCGACGACGAACGGGCTCAGCAGCCCACGCATCCGTCCGAGGAACCACGCCGCCGGCGCCTTGCGCTCCGGCTCGTCATCCTCGCAGAAGGACCATTCGGCCATGCCGAACTCGTCCTCCGCGACGCTGCCGAAGTGGCTGTCCGGATCGGCGTCGATCTCTCCGAGGAGGGCGCGCCATTCCCTGTTGAACCTCCGCTTGCCGTGCAACAGAGTCACCTGTTCGGCGAGATCATCATCCATCTTCGCCAGCCAGGACCGCACCTGGCTGAACATCGGGTCGCTCGTCGCCTGCGTCGGCATGCCGACATAGACGCCGTCGGCTCCGAATCGCGCCGCCAGCACCTCAGCCGCCAGCAGTGATGCCTTCGTCTTGCCCTCGCCCATCGGAGCTTCGACGATCAACAGGCCGGGCCCCGGCATCCGCTGGGCCACCCGCATGACGAGGTCCTGTGACGCACGCGCAGCCTGCCCGAATCGCTGCTGGAAGGCATCTGGGCCAGGGAGGCCGACAACGCCCCAGCCGCCCCTCAGTCCGAGCTTCTCCCATGCCTTGGCCGCTCGGGCTCTTGCTGTGCGCAGGTCGACGTTGGCCAGGTCGTCGATCCCACGGAAGTGACGCTCATCGCTGGCGATCCAGTCAGCCATGACGACAAGGCCGCTGAGCTGTAGCTGCACCGCGCGGCTGGGAGCCGCCTTGGGCTGGACCTCGGCCAGGCTCTCGTAACCAAGCAGCCGGGTGAACACCTCCACGAGCGCCCGCTGGACCTTCGCCCAGGCCGGTCCCCTGCCCTGTGGCTCGCCGCGTGCTGTGGTGCGTCCCGCGAACACGCCCACCGAAGGAAACGACCCATGGTGCCCCGCCACCAGCGGCCACATCCAGGCGATCTGCTGAGCATCCCAGCCGGCCTCGCTGAGAACGGTGCGCACGATCATCCCGCCGGCCTTGTCGTGCCGCCACGGATTGCGCTTGACGTCGTGCGCCTTCCAGGTCAACCCTGCTCGGCGCACCGCCTCGGCGCCCTCGTCCACGCTCTGAAACGCGGGTGTGGCCTTGCCGCAGTCGTGCACGCCGCACAGCCAGGCGAAGAACAACCGCCCTCGCCCTCCCGAGATGTCGTGCAAGCGCTGCTTGGCCGAGGGGGCGAGGTAGTGGTCCCAGATCAGCTCCGCTACAGCAGCTGTGTCCAATAAGTGCGATAAAAGAAGATTTGTCGTACCTCCCGCTTTCTTTCGCGACTTACCCCACAAAGCTCCCAGCTGTCGAATAACGACAGATTCGTAGCCGAAGTCGTCACGCCAGTCTGTCGACATGTGCCCTCCCGCTGCTCTGAGGGCGAATCGTAGGGACTGCGACTGACAAAACCGCGCAGCAGGCCGCGCCCGATATTGTCGACTCTTGTGCGGAGCTATGACCTAGATCATTTTCAGTGGATGGGCAAGCTGGCAACGGGGCGACTGCCCGCTGAGCAACTAAATGATTTCGTGGCCTTCCGCTGCTAAAGTCGCAGGTCAGCAAGTGTCGGCCCCGCACCCGCGGGGATGGTCCCAGGAAGTTGAGCATGACGGCCCCCTTTGGGCAGTCGGCCCCGCACCCGCGGGGATGGTCCCACGACCAGGACGAGCCCGGGGAATGGGAACGGGTCGGCCCCGCACCCGCGGGGATGGTCCGTCCATCCTCCGCCCAGGTGGGCGGTTCGTGTTGTCGGCCCCGCACCCGCGGGGATGGTCCCCCGATGTTCACGAACTTCAAGATCGACCAGGCGTCGGCCCCGCACCCGCGGGGATGGTCCTTGATCAAGAACCTTGCGACGGCTCTGGGCAATGTCGGCCCCGCACCCGCGGGGATGGTCCCTGGGACGCCGAGAGCCCTTTCGATGGCCTCGGGTCGGCCCCGCACCCGCGGGGATGGTCCCCTGAACGTCGAACGACCGTCCAGGCACGGGGCGTCGGCCCCGCACCCGCGGGGATGGTCCGTCGATGATCGAGTCGAGCCTCAACGTCCTGATGTCGGCCCCGCACCCGCGGGGATGGTCCGTCGATCTGATCCGACAACCGCACCGACGCCACGTCGGCCCCGCACCCGCGGGGATGGTCCCCCGCCGCCCTGAGGGGCGGGCGCGGCATTGGCGTCGGCCCCGCACCCGCGGGGATGGTCCGCCGTATGGGACGCAGTTCGAGCCGGTAGCGCGGTCGGCCCCGCACCCGCGGGGATGGTCCGTACAAGATTCCCGTCCGGAAGCTCACGCAGGCGTCGGCCCCGCACCCGCGGGGATGGTCCTCGATACGGGCGCTGGCGTCGGGTTCCGGCTGGGTCGGCCCCGCACCCGCGGGGATGGTCCCCCACGCCGACGCGCTCGCCGAGCGCGCCGCGGGTCGGCCCCGCACCCGCGGGGATGGTCCTGTGGTTCTAGTCCCTTCGCGGGACATGGGAAAGTCGGCCCCGCACCCGCGGGGATGGTCCCGGGACGGGCAGGTCTACGTTGGCCCAGGGGTCGTCGGCCCCGCACCCGCGGGGATGGTCCCAGGGAGGAACGATGACCGGGCCGTACGAGAGCGTCGGCCCCGCACCCGCGGGGATGGTCCGTTCTATGCCCACGTGGCACACCGGGAGATGGGGTCGGCCCCGCACCCGCGGGGATGGTCCCTCGCGCGTCTCCGCACGGGGGTATGGACCACGTACG
>NZ_JBVJHH010000010.1:0-29445 GCF_055586905.1 Streptosporangium sp. NPDC048886 | reverse complement strand
CACGGTCGGCCCCGCACCCGCGGGGATGGTCCCGCCCGGGGGCTAGCCGGGGGGAGCCGAGACCGGTCGGCCCCGCACCCGCGGGGATGGTCCCTCGCGCGTCTCCGCACGGGGGTATGGACCACGGTCGGCCCCGCACCCGCGGGGATGGTCCCGCCCGGGGGCTAGCCGGGGGGAGCCGAGACCGGTCGGCCCCGCACCCGCGGGGATGGTCCCTCTGGGAACTCTGGGAACCGTGCAGGTCAGAGGTCGGCCCCGCACCCGCGGGGATGGTCCCCGGGCTCACTGATGTTGACTACCAGAGGTCGAGTCGGCCCCGCACCCGCGGGGATGGTCCTAGGACTCGCCTGAGGGAGGATCCTTTTTCTGAGTCGGCCCCGCACCCGCGGGGATGGTCCCGCGCAGGGCGTCATTGCCGGTGTTTCGGATGGGTCGGCCCCGCACCCGCGGGGATGGTCCCGCGCAGGGCGTCATTGCCGGTGTTTCGGATGGGTCGGCCCCGCACCCGCGGGGATGGTCCGAGGGGGCAGCCCCCGCGCGCCGCTTCCCTTCGGTCGGCCCCGCACCCGCGGGGGTGGTCCCCCCCGAGATGCTGGATGCCCTGATGGATCGGCGTCGGCCCCGCACCCGCGGGGATGGTCCTCTTAGACAGCGCCGCGTCGATTACGCCCCGCGGTCGGCCCCGCACCCGCGGGGATGGTCCGCCAAGGAGCACAGACATGAGCATCACCGAGATGTCGGCCCCGCACCCGCGGGGATGGTCCCTCCTCTACCCGGCGATGTAGCTCGCAACGACGGTCGGCCCCGCGTCCGCGGGGATGGTCCCGCCCGGAGGGATGTCCAGGGTGGAGACCTCCTGTCGGCCCCGCGTCCGCGGGGATGGTCCCATGGCCACGACCTGGACCTCCCAGCGCGGGATGTCGGCCCCGCGTCCGCGGGGATGGTCCTGCTCAACGACCCGTCCCGGCTCCCGGCCATGGGTCGGCCCCGCGTCCGCGGGGATGGTCCGCAGCGTGAGGACTGGTTCGCCGAGCGAGAGGTGGTCGGCCCCGCGTCCGCGGGGATGGTCCGAAGTAACCCAACCGCCAGGCACCGCGCCCACGGTCGGCCCCGCGTCCGCGGGGATGGTCCCGGTACGGCGGGCATCAGGGGGCCTCCAGGGTGGTCGGCCCCGCACCTGCGGGGATGATCCCGTCTCCAGGAAGGTCGGCGCGAGATCCGGCGGGTCGGCCCCGCGCCCGCGGGGATGGTCCCGACGCGGCGGACGGGTCCACGATGATCCAGTCGCTGGCCCCGCGCCCGCGGGATGGTCCCGCGATCAGCGAATGGTCGGCCTCCACCGCCTGGTCGGCCCCGCACCCGCGGGGATGGTCCTGGCTCCGAGCCGACCTCCTGAACGGAACCGCCGTCGGCCCCGCGCCTGCGGGGATGGTCCCGTGATCGGGTTGAAACCCCGTTCGTGCACCGTGTCGGCCCCGCGCCCGCAGGGATGGTCCCCGCATCGGTGCTCTCCAGCTCCTTTCAGGTTTGTCGGCCCCGCGCCCGCGGGGATGGTCCCTCCACCGGGACGAACGACACCCCCACGACCGCGTCGCCCCGCGCCCGCGGGGATGGTCCCGTCTTGATCCAACGCGTCGACGGCACCCAAGTGTCGGCCCCGCGCCCACGGGGATGGCCCCAGCCACGTTCCACCGGGATTGCGGGTCACGGTGTCGGTCCCGCGGGGATGGTCCGGTCCAAGACCAGGCCGATGTCCCCGGCAAAGCGTCGGCCCCGCACCCGCGGGGATGGTCCCTGCGCGTTCACGTCCATCCCCACGACCCACTCGTCGGCCCCGCGCCTGCGGAGATGGTCCCTACGCGCCGAGGGGGGACGTATGAGCGGATCGTTGACCCTGCATCCGGGGGATGGTCTCGATGACCGGTCCCCGGCCGGCCATGAGCCGCCGTTCGCGAGATCAAGCCCCACGAGTTCGTCGTTCTTCCCACGCCCGTGGGGGTGAGCCGCGTAGCGGAAGGCGAAGATCTACGCAGGTCTGGGCCTGTGGCTGGTCTATCACCCTGGAAAGAGAAAAGTCCTGGTCACTTCGTTAAGTGACCAGGACCCTCAGGACCCCATGGGGATCAGTGCGTGTCCGAGGGGGGACTTGAACCCCCATGCCCCGCAAAGGGCACTAGCACCTCAAGCTAGCGCGTCTGCCTATTCCGCCACCCGGACTTGGTGCCTGCACGCGGGACCGTCATCCCGCGTCGGCGGAATCAGGTTAGCAAACTCTTGAGCTTGCGTCATATCGGTAAGGGACCGGGGTCGGAAGGGATGCCCGTGGGGCGGTGGCGGCGGCAGGATGGGAGGCGCAAGCCGTACGGAAACGAAGGAGCCGACATGACCGCGCTCAATGGTGAGGACGAGGTCGCGGAGCTGTGCCGTGACCTGATCCGGATCGACTCGACCAACGCGGGCGACAACGCCGGCCCCGGTGAGCGGGACGCCGCCGAATACGTGGCCGGGAAGCTGGCGGAGGTCGGGCTGGAGCCGCGGATCCTGGAGTCCGACAGCCGCAGGGCGAACGTGATCGCCCGCATCGAGGGGGAGGATCCCTCCCGCGACGCGCTGCTGCTCCACGGCCATCTCGACGTGGTCCCCTTCGACGCCGGCGACTGGACCCATCACCCGCTCGGCGGGGAGATCGCCGACGGCTGCGTCTGGGGGCGCGGCGCGGTCGACATGAAGAACATGGACGCGATGATCCTCGCGGTCGTCCGGCAGCGGCTCAGCGAGGGGCGCCGGCCGCCGCGGGACGTGGTGCTGGCGTTCACCGCCGACGAGGAGGCCGGCGGCACGTACGGCGCGCAGTGGCTGGCCGGCGAGCACAAGGACCTGTTCGAGGGGTGCACCGAGGCGATCGGCGAGGTCGGCGGGTTCAGCGTCTCCCTCGACGAGGCCCGCAGGCTCTACCTCATCGAGGCGGCCGAGAAGGGCATCGCCTGGATGCGGCTGACCGCCAGCGGCCGGGCCGGGCACGGCTCCATGCTCAACGGCGAGAACGCCGTCACGGAGCTGGCCGAGGCGGTCGGCCGGATCGGGCGCTACGAGTGGCCCGTACGGCTGACGCAGACGGTCAGGACCTTCCTCGCCGAGACCTCCAGGGCGCTGGAGCTGGAGCTCGACCCGGACGACGCCGAGGCGACCGTGGCCAAGCTGGGCCCGCTGGCCCGGATGATCGGCGCCACGCTGCGCAACACCGCCAACCCCACCATGCTGCAGGGCGGCTACAAGGCCAACGTCATCCCGCAGACCGCGACCGCGCACGTGGACGGCCGCTTCCTGCCCGGATACGAGGAGGAGTTCTTCCAGACGCTCGACGAGCTGCTCGGCCCCAACGTGACCAGGGAGTTCGTCTACCACGACATCGCCCTGGAGACCGGCTTCGACGGGCCGCTGGTGCGGGCCATGACCGACGCGCTGCTCGCCGAGGATCCGGGCGCGCTCGCCGTGCCGTACACCCTGTCGGGCGGCACGGACCTGAAGGCGTTCAGCCGGCTGGGTATGCGCGGTTTCGGGTTCGCGCCGTTGAAGCTCCCGGCGGACTTGGACTTCTCCGGGATGTTCCATGGGGTGGATGAGCGGGTCCCGGTGGATTCGCTCCGGTTCGGGGTGCGGGTGCTTGACCGTTTCCTGGACGGTTGCTGAGACGTTCCACGGAAAACCATTGCACTGACTGCCCGTAGTGCTAACGTAACTCTCCGTCGAGGGGTTGGGCCGCGCGTGAAGCGGGTCCGCCCAGGAGCTTTGGGGAGGTCACGTGGCACGCATGCCGCAGGAGCAGTGGAGGGCGTCCTCGCCCGCTGCTCGGCGCGTGCCCGTGGCCGTTTCCGCTGACGAAGCGATCTTCACCCGGGCTGACCGGATGGCGCGGTTCGCGGCCGGCAGCCGGCAGATCGTCATGCGAGTCTCCGCGGTCGGCGCCCTGCTGGCCGCCGGATGGCTGCTCGCGGTCGTCTTCGGGCTCCTCGGCGCCGCTCCGGCGGCCGCGGACACCACCGCGGCGACGGGAGTGGCGCGCTCCGGCGCCCCCGACTCGGCCGCTTCCGGATCGGCCCTCCAGGCCGATGTCTTCCCCACGGAGAGCGGCGGGCTGTCGGCGACAGGAAACGCCGAGGCCATGGCCGGGCGAGGCATAGACGGGCTCACCAGCCAGTCGAAGCCGGCGTCCCCGGCACCCACCACCGTTGACCACAGCTCTGGCGCCGATGGATTCGTGCCCCAGACCAGCGGTGGATCCGGCTTCTCGGGGCCGGGCGTGGGGGACCTCTCGCGGTTCGTCTACGACCCGCGGTTGACGGCTCAGCGCGCCCCACTGGCGTGTGTGCTCCCCCCGGTGGTCCGCACAGCGGCGGACGACCCTTCCTTCTCTCCCGACTGACTCCGTCCCATAGCCCGGCCGCCTCTCCAGTCGAGCCTGCCGGTCGCGGAGCGTGCCTCAGCCCCCGTCTCCAGGGGAGCCGCTCCGCTCCATGACGGTCAGTGATTTCCCATCCCTCGTGACGGCCCTCGGGGCTCCCGCTGTGCGGGCTCCCGTCAGGACCTCGCATGGCTCCGCACGCCGGTCACGAGATGTCAGGTATCCCCCCAAGAACCGCAAGGAGCATCAATCATGCGTACGTGGGTTAAGGGCACGACCCCCGCGGCACTGCTCGCGCTGGGCGTCATGACCCTCGGCAGCGGTACGGCTTTCGCGGACACCTCCGGCGACAACTCGATCGGCGGCGGCAACCAGGTCAACGCCCCGATCTCCCTGCCGGTCGACATCAGCGGCAACGCCGCGGCCGTCGCCGGCACCTCGACGGCGGCCTCCCAGGGCGGCGCCTCCGTCGAGGACAACGGCGGAGGCATCCCCGGCGAGACCTCGGGCAGGGGCAGCGTCCTGGGCGGCAACCAGGTCAACGCCCCGATCACCGCCCCGGTCAACGCCTGCGGCAACGCGCTGTCGCTGTTCGGCGGTTCCGAGGCGGGCTGCAAGGGCGGCGCGTCCGTCAGGGGCGGCGGCCGGGGCGGGTCCGGGGGCAACCGGACCGACGGCGACCACAGCGTCCTGGGTGGCAACCAGGTCGTCGCCCCGATCACCGCGCCGATCAACGCCTGCGGCAACTCGATCGCGATCTTCGGTGACGCCGTCGCGGGCTGCCGGGGCGGCGCGTCCGTCCGGGGCGGCGGCCGGGGCGGGTCCGGGGGCAACACCACCTCCGGCAGGTCCTCCGTGCTCGGCGGCAACCAGGTCGTCGCCCCGATCACCGCCCCCGTCAACATCTGCGGCAACTCGGTCGCGGTCGTGGGCAAGGCCTTCGCCGGCTGCAAGGGTGGCGCCGAGGTGACCGGCGGGCCAGGCCGTCCGGGCCGGCCCGGCAAGCCCGGCTATCCGGGCGGACACGGTCCGCGCCCGGGCTGGCGTCCCGGCGCGGGCGGCAACGACACCGACGGCCGCTTCGCCGCCGGCAGCGGCAACCAGGTGATCGCTCCGATCACCGCCCCGGTCAACGTCTGCGGCAACGCGGTCGGCAACGCCGCGGCGGGCTGCAAGGGCGGCATCTCCGCCGGGAACGCCGGGGGCGGCGCGGGCGGCAACCGCACCTCGGGTGCGAACGGTGTGCTCGCGGGCAACCAGGTGGTGGCGCCGATCACGGCGCCGATCAACATCTGTGGCAACGCCGTCGCGGTCGTGGGCAAGGCCTTCGCCGGCTGCAGGGGCGGCGCCTCGGTGTCGTCGAAGGGTGGTGGTCTCGGGGCGGGCGGCAACCGCACCTCGGGTGCGAACGGTGTGCTCGCGGGCAACCAGGTGGTGGCGCCGATCACGGCGCCGATCAACATCTGCGGCAACGCCGTCGCGGTCGTGGGCAAGGCCGAGGCCGGTTGCAGGGGCGGCGCCTCGGTGTCGTCGAAGGGTGGTGGTCTCGGGGCGGGCGGCAACCGCACCTCGGGTGCGAACGGTGTGCTCGCCGGTAACCAGGTGGTGGCGCCGATCACGGCGCCGATCAACATCTGCGGCAACGCCGTCGCCGTGCTGGGTGACGCCGCGGCGGGCTGCCTGGGAGGCTCCCACGTCGGCGGGCCGGGTGGCGGGCACCACGGCGGGCACCACGGCTACGACCACTGGGCCCAGCGGGTCGGCGGCCGCGCCGGCGGCGGCCTCGTGCCCGCCCTCCCCGTCATCCCGGCTCTCAGTGGAGCCCAGGGCGCCGGCAAGGCCGTCCCGGGTCTCGGCGGCGCGCAGGGCGCGGGCAAGCCGGGACGGCGTGCGCACGGCGCCGGGCTGCCGCAGCCGCCCCTCGTCGGCGAGGTGCGGGACATGGCCGGCCTGCCGGAGCTCCCGGCCGTTCCCGGCACTCCGATGACCGCCCAGGACGTGCGGCAGAAGGCCGGTTCGCCGCTGGCCCCCGCGACCGACCTGGTCTCCTCCACCCCGATCGGCGGGGCGCTCCCCGTGGGCGACCTCGGCCTGATGAGCGCCGCTCAGCCCGTGGGGGTGACCGGAATGAACTCCGGCTCGCTGGCCGTCCTGCTGCTCGGTGCCATGGCCGCCGCGTCCGCCGCGCTTTTCGTGACCGCCCGCCGCATCCGTTTCGGTCGGAAGTAAGACAGTAGTAACTCTCCAGCCATGTCCCCTCGGATCAACCGAGGGAGGCGCACAGACGCTTCACCGGTAGCGAGGGAGAGTGGCGGTTCCGGACCGCCCTCTTCCCTTGTACGGCGAGGCAGAGAAGCTTTGCCCGTTCCGGGGGCGCGGCCCGGGACGGGCAAAGCCATGTCCGGGGCCGGCGGCCCTCACCGGGGTGACCGGGGCGTGCGCAGAGTCACATCGTCCTGGTCACACGTATGATCTTGCGACGCAGTCGGACGTCCCGGCGGCCGTCGGGATACAGTCTCAGGCGGTCGAGTTCCCAGTCGCCGTATTCTGCATGTTCGGTGAGAATCTGCCGGGCGGCGTCTCTGGAGGTGCCACGCGGAAGATGGAGAACCAAGTAGGAGTAGTCGAGCACAGCGATTAGTCTCCGAGGGTGGGCTGGGGGACGTCGGCACTCATAGGGCTTTATTGTGCGTCCTTGCGGCTTTCCTTGGGAGTGTGCCCGATCCAGACCGGGTAACCCGAGGGGAAGAAAACGGGGAACCAATGCGAACAGCGAGGTAGGAAGCAGCGTGCCAGCCAAGAACGGCAACGCCGGCGGAACCCGCCTGGTGATCGTCGAGTCGCCTTCCAAGGCGAAGACCATCGCTGGGTACCTCGGCCGCGGCTACGTCGTGGAGTCCAGCATCGGGCATATTCGCGACCTCCCCGAGAAGGCCGACGACATCCCCGAGAAGTACAAGGGTGAGTCGTGGGCCCGCCTGGGCGTCAACGTGGACCACGAGTTCGAGCCGCTCTATGTCGTCAACCACGACAAGAAGGCGCAGGTGAACAAGCTCAAGCAGCTGCTGAAGGACGCCGACGAGCTCTACCTGGCCACTGACGAGGACCGGGAGGGCGAGGCGATCGCCTGGCATCTGCGCGAGGTGCTCAACCCCAAGGTGCCGGTGCACCGCATGGTGTTCCACGAGATCACCCCGCGGGCGATCCAGGACGCGGTGGCCAACCCGCGTGCCCTGAACCTGCGGCTGGTCGACGCCCAGGAGACCCGGCGCATCCTCGACCGCCTCTACGGCTACGAGGTCAGCCCGGTCCTGTGGAAGAAGGTCAAGCCCCGCCTGTCCGCCGGCCGCGTGCAGTCCGTGGCGACCCGGCTGGTCGTGGAGCGCGAGCGCGAGCGCCTGGCGTTCACCAGCGCGAGTTACTGGGACCTGCAGGCGCTGTTCGACACCGGCCGCCCGGAGTCCCCGCGCGAGTTCACCGCCACGCTGACCGGTGTGGACGGCAAGCGCGTCGCCCAGGGACGTGACTTCGCGAGCAACGGCGCGCTCAAGAGCGCCGACGTGGTCCACCTGGACGAGCAGGCGGCGCGGGCCCTGGCCGGGCGGCTGACCGACACGGCCTACAAGGTCAACTCGGTCGAGCGCAAGCCGTACACCCGCAAGCCGTACGCGCCGTTCCGGACGACCACGCTGCAGCAGGAGGCCAGCCGGAAGCTGGGCTTCTCGGCGAAGTCGACCATGCAGATCGCCCAGCGCCTGTACGAGAACGGCTTCATCACCTACATGCGGACCGACAGCATCACGCTGTCGGAGACCGCCATCGCCGCCGCGCGCAGCCAGGCCATCAAGCTGTACGGCGCGGCGTACGTGCCCGACAAGCCGCGTGTCTACGCCAGCAAGGTGAAGAACGCCCAGGAGGCGCACGAGGCGATCCGTCCTTCGGGCGAGGAGTTCCGCACGCCGGGCGAGACCGGGCTGAGCGGCGACATGTTCCGGCTGTACGAGCTGATCTGGCAGCGGACCGTCGCCTCCCAGATGAAGGACGCGGTCGGCGAGTCGGTCAGCGTCAAGGTGGGCGGCACCTCCAGCTCCGGCGAGCGGGTCGAGTTCGGCGCCACCGGCCGGACCATCACCTTCCACGGCTTCCTCAAGGCCTACGTCGAGGGTGCGGACGACCCGTCGACCGACCGCGACGACTCCGAGAAGCGCCTGCCCAACCTGGACGAGGGCGACCGCCTCACCGCGGCCGAGCTCAACGTGCTGGCGCACGCCACCAAGCCGCCCGCGCGCTACACCGAGGCCTCGCTCATCAAGGAGCTGGAGGACCGGGAGATCGGCCGTCCCTCGACCTACGCGTCGATCATCGGAACGATCCTGGACCGCGGTTACGTGTTCAAGAAGGGCACCGCGCTGGTGCCGTCCTTCCTGGCGTTCGCGGTGGTCAACCTGCTGGAGCAGCACTTCGGCCACCTCGTCGACTACGACTTCACCGCCGACATGGAGAAGGTCCTCGACGACATCGCCAACGACCGGGCGGAGCGGGTGCCCGAGCTGCGCCGCTTCTACTTCGGCGAGGAGGGCGACGAGGGCCTGAAGGAGCTGGTGACCGATCTCGGCGAGATCGACGCCAAGGAGATCAGCTCCTTCCCGATCCGGGGCACCGACATCATGATCCGGGTGGGCCGTTACGGCCCCTACCTGGACCGTGAGGGCGCCCGGGTGAACGTGCCCGAGGACCTGGCGCCCGACGAGCTCACCGCCGAGCGGGCCGAGGAGCTGTTCTCCCGTCCGACGGGCGACCGGGAGCTGGGCAAGGACCCGGTGACCGGCAACGTGATCGTGGCCAAGGACGGCCGCTACGGCCCCTACGTGACCGAGGTCCTCCCCGAGGAGCCGCCGGCCGAGGGAAAGAAGAAGGCGAAGAAGGCCGACGCCCCCAAGCCGCGCACGGGGTCGCTGCTGAAGTCGATGTCCCTCGACACGATCACCCTCGACGACGCGCTGAAGCTGCTCTCGCTGCCCAGGAAGCTCGGGGAGATCGAGGGCCAGGAGGTCACGGCGCAGAACGGCAAGTTCGGTCCCTACATCAAGAAGGGCACCGACTCGCGCTCGCTGGCCTCCGAGGAGGAGATGTTCACGGTCACCCTGGAGCAGGCCGTGGCGCTGTTCGCCCAGCCCAAGGCCCGGGGCAGGCGCGCCGCCGCGGCGCCGCCGCTGCGCGAGCTGGGTGAGGACCCCGTCTCCAAGAAGCCGATCGTGGTGAAGGAGGGCCGGTTCGGCCCTTACGTGACCGACGGCGAGACCAACGCCTCCCTGCGCAAGGGCGACGAGGTCGAGCAGATCACCACCGAGCGGGCCGCCGAGCTCCTCGCCGACCGCCGCGCCCGCGGCCCGGCGCCCAAGCGGCCGACCCGCGCCAAGGCGAAGGCCAAGGCCTGACACAGGGCTCGGCGGGGCCGGGCGGCCTCGTCGGGCCTGATCGGGCCTGACAGGACGCACCCGCGTCGCGTGACCTCAGGGAGGCGGGTGCCGTCCACGCCGCCCTGAGGCACCGCCCTGAGAAGCTGTCCTGAAGCCCCGCCCCGAAAGGGAACGGATCCGCCGCCCCGGGCGTTCTTCGGAACGCGCCGGGTACGGCGGGCAGGCTCGGCGCGGGAGAGATGGACGGTGACGATCGTGGGGTTCGTGTCGCTGGTCGTGGGAGCGGTGGCACTGATCCACTACTACCTCTGGCGCCGCCTGGTCCGCGCCACCACGGTCGCGGGCCGGACCCGCCGGGTGCTGACCTGGATCCTGGCCGGTCTCGCCGTGCTCGTCCCGGTGACGCTCGTCGGCTCGCGGAGCCAGTGGGGGCACTTCCTGGCCTGGCCGGGGTTCTTCTGGATCGCGATCATGTTCTATCTGTCGGTGTTCCTGGTGCTCCTGGAGATCCCCCGCGCCCTGGCCCTGCTCGCCCTGCGCCGTTCCGACCGCCGCCGCGCCGAGGCCCGCCCCGCCCCGCGCCCGGCCGACCGCCAGGACCGCGCGGCCCGGCACCCCGAGCCCGCGCTGACCGCCCCGGTGCCGGAGTCCGCCGCGAGCGTGCCGGGCTCCGGGCCCGCGCCGGCCGCCCCGGAGCCCGAGCCGGCGCGGCCGCCGACCGGTCCGGAGGACGGCTCGGCGAGCGGTGCCGCGGCCCCGGCGGGAGACGGGCCGGAGGAGGCGATCGGCCGCAGGCTCTTCATCACCCGTACGGCCGCCGCCGTCGCCGGGGTGGGGGCCCTGGCCACGGTCGGATCCGGGATCAGGACCGCCCTCGGCGACCCGGTGATCGAGTCGGTCAAGGTCGCCCTGCCCAGGCTGGATCCGCGTCTGCGCGGCCTGAGGTTCGCGGTGGTCAGCGACATCCACCTGGGCCCGCTCACCGGCGTCGGGCACACCCAGCGCATCGTCCGCATGATCAACTCGCTGGAGGCCGACGTGGTCGCCATCGTCGGCGACCTGGTCGACGGCACGGTCGCCGAGCTGGGACCGCTGGCCAGGCCGTTGAAGAGTCTCGAATCCCGCTACGGCGCATACTTCGTCACCGGCAACCACGAATACTACGCCGCCAACGGCCCGCAGGAGTGGATCGAGGAGCTCCGCGGCCTCGGTGTCCGGCCGCTCGGCAACGAGCGTGTCGAGATCGCCCACCGGGGAGCCGTGCTCGACCTCGCCGGGGTCAAGGACATCAACGGCACGGCCTCGGGCGACGGTCCCGACTTCGAGCGGGCGCTCGGCGGCCGGGACCGCTCCCGGTCCACGGTCCTCCTCGCCCACCAGCCGGTCCAGGCCGTCCAGGCTGCCGAGTACGGTGTCGACCTCCAGCTGTCCGGCCACACCCACGGCGGCCAGATGGTCCCCTTCAACCTGATCGTCCCGTTGCAGCAGCCGGTCGTCTCCGGCCTCGGCGAGGTGGACGGCACCCAGGTCTACGTCACCCGGGGTGCGGGCTTCTGGGGGCCGCCCGTCCGGGTCGGAGCCCCGCCCGAGATCACCCTTCTGGAGCTCCACGGCTAGGAGACTCCGGCACCGGGGGGTTCTTTTCGCGGAGGCCACCTGCGGGGGACAGTCCGTACGTATTACCCTCATGCGACGAGCAGCCGGGCATATCCACCTGGCTCATGTTTTCCCCAGCCCAGCGAGCACCTGGATACGCTGACATCATGACCACCCCTGGCCGGAACACCGCGCGCCGCAAGTCCCCCCACGTGCTGGCCAACGCCCCGTTCCGCAAGCTGTGGACGGCCATGTCGGTGTGCAGCCTCGGAGACTGGCTGAACATCATCGCGTTGACCGCCCTCGCCGGAAACCTCACCAGTGGGGCCGGTTACCAGGCCCAGAGCCTGGCGATCGGCGGCGTCTTCGTCGCGAAGATGCTCCCGGCGATCCTGCTGGGCCCGCTCGCGGGCGCGTTCGCCGACCGGTTCGACCGCCGGCTGACGATGTTCTTCTCCGACCTGCTCCGCTTCGCGCTGGTCCTGTCGATCCCGCTGATCGGCAACTACCAGTGGGTGATCATCGCCACATTCCTGGTCGAGTGCGTCAACCTCTTCTGGGTCCCGGCCAAGGACGCCACGGTGCCCAACCTGGTGCCCAAGGAGCGGCTGGAGGAGGCCAACCAGCTCAACCTGCTGGTCACCTACGGCACCGCCCCGGCGGCCGCGCTCCTGTTCGCCGTGCTGTCGGTCGCCGACGACGCCCTGGGCAGGTTCGTCCCGTACTTCGCCGACCGTGACACCTACCTGGCGCTGTTCATCAACGCCTTCGCGTATCTGGTGTCGGCCCTCATCATCTTCATGCTCAAGGACATCCCGAAGGCCAACGGGGGGACCGCCGCGATCTCCACGCCGTCGGTGCTCCGGCAGATCATCGACGGCTGGCGCTTCGTCGGCGCGAACCGGCCGATCCGGGGTCTGGTCATCGGCATGCTCGGCGCGTTCGCC
The DNA here is from genome assembly GCF_055586905.1 of Streptosporangium sp. NPDC048886. NCBI lineage: Bacteria > Bacillati > Actinomycetota > Actinomycetes > Streptosporangiales > Streptosporangiaceae > Streptosporangium > Streptosporangium sp. NPDC048886. The sequence goes on along the minus strand of NZ_JBVJHH010000010.1, from coordinate 17,080 downwards.
GCGGGCGGCGCGGTGGTCGGCGTCGCCAAGATCTACGTGGTGGCGCTGCAGGGCGGCGACGCGGCCTACGGCGTGGTGTTCGGCGCGGTCTTCGTCGGCATGGCCTCCGGCATGTTCTTCGGTCCCAGGCTGCTGCGCGAGCTGTCCCGGCGGCGGCTGTTCGGACTGTCGATCATCGTGGCCGGGGTGGTCCTCGCCGCGATCGCGCTCATCCACAACCTGGTGATCGTCGTCCTGCTCACCGTGGTGCTGGGGGCGTGCGCCGGGATCGCCTGGATCATCGGCTACACCATGATCGGGCTGGAGGTGGAAGACAGCCTGCGCGGCCGTACGTTCTCCTTCCTGCAGTCGCTCGCCCGGGTCACCCTGCTGCTGGTGGTCGCGGTCGCCCCGACACTGGCGGGCCTGTTCGGCAGGCACGACCTCGTCATCGGCCGGGAGACCTTCTACCAGTTCGACGGGTCCAACCTGGTGCTGCTGATCGGCGCGCTGCTCGCGGTGGCCGTCGGGTTCCTCGCGCTGCGGCACATGGACGACCGCAGGGGTGTGTCGCTCGTCTCCGACCTGGTCGCGGCGGTGCGCGGCGAGCGGTTCACGCCCGAGGAGGCCGAGCAGCCGCGCGGGATGTTCATCGCGTTCGAGGGCGGCGAGGGGTCGGGCAAGACCACGCAGTCCAGGCTGCTGGCGATCTGGCTCCGGGACCAGGGCTTCGACGTCGTGCAGACCCGGGAGCCGGGCTCGACCAAGGTGGGCATGAGGCTGCGCGCGATCCTGCTGGACGCCGTGCACCAGGGGCTGTCGGCGCGCTCGGAGGCGCTGCTGTACGCGGCCGACCGGGCCGAGCACGTGGAGAAGGTCATCCGGCCGGCGCTCTACCGGGGCTCGATGGTGATCTCCGACCGTTACGTGGACTCCTCGCTGGCCTACCAGGGCGCCGGCCGGGCCCTGGAGCCGGCCGACGTGGCGAGGATCAACAACTGGGCCACCGGGGGGCTCGTCCCCGACCTGACCGTGCTCATCGACACCCCGCCGTCGGTCGGCCTGACCCGGCTGGGCGGGGCCGCCGACCGGATCGAGTCCGAGCCGCTGGAGTTCCACGAGCGGGTCCGCCGCGAGTTCCGCTCGCTGGCCGCCGCCGACCCGGAGCGCTACCTCGTCGTCGACGGGACCCTCACCCAGGAGCAGATCTCCCTGCTCATCCACGACCGGGTCCGCGAGGTGCTGCCCGACCCGGTGCCGCAGGAGTCGGAGGACGCCACCGGCACCATCCCCGTCATCCGCGACTGACACCGGCGGTAGGTTGAGGGCGTGGGAGTCTTCGATGACCTTGTGGGTCAGGAGCGGGCGGCCGTGACGCTCCGCCGGGCGGCGGCGGCCGGGGCCGAGCTCCTGGCCGGCGGACCGGGCACCGGGATGACCCATTCGTGGCTGTTCACCGGGCCGCCCGGGTCCGGCCGGGAGGAGGCCGCGCGGGCGTTCGCCGCCGCGCTGTTCTGCCCCGACCAGGGGTGCGGCCACTGCGACATGTGTCATCAGGTGGCGATCGGCTCCCACCCGGACCTGGAGATCGTCCGGCCGCAGGGGCTCTCCTACGGCATCAAGGACACCCGCCAGCTCATCCTCCGCGCGGCCGGGGCGCCCACCCTGGGCCGCTGGCGCGTCGTGCTGTTCGAAGACGCCGACCGTGCCACCGAGGGCGCCTCCAACGCGCTGCTCAAGGCGATCGAGGAGCCGCCGCCGAAGACGGTCTGGCTGCTCTGCGCGCCCTCCCCGGACGACATGATGATCACCATCAGGTCCCGCTGCCGGCTCGTCACGCTCGTCACCCCGCCCGCCGCCGCGGTCGCCCACGTGCTGGCCACCCGGGAGAACGTGCCCCCGGTGATGGCGGAGTTCGCCGCCAGGGCCGCCCAGGGGCACATCGAGCGGGCCCGCAGGCTGGCCCTGGACGAGGAGGCGCGCAAGCGCCGCGAGGCGGTGCTGTCCATCCCCGGCTCGCTCACCGGGGTGGGAGAGTGCGTGGCGGCCGCCGAGCGGCTGGTGAAGACCGCCGAGGACGAGGCCGCGGCCGTCACCTCGGTGCTGAACGAGTCCGAGATCACCGAGCTGCGCAAGATCTACGGTGAGGGCTCCTCGGGCAAGGGGCTCAACAGGGGCCTGATCCGGGGTGGGGCCGGAGCGCTCAAGGAGCTGGAGGACCGGCAGAAGTCCCGGGCCACCCGGACCAAGCGCGACGTCATCGACGCGGCGCTGCTCGACCTGGTGGCGTTCTACCGCGACGTGCTGGCGGTGCAGTTCGGCGCGCACGTGGAGCTGGCCACCGAGGACCGCCGGGCCGACCTGGAGGGTCTGGCCCGCGCCTCCACCCCGGAAGACACCCTGCGCAGGATCGACGCGATCATGCACTGCCGCGAGCGGCTGGCGGCCAACGTCAACCCGCAGATGGCCGTCGAGGCGATGACCATCTCGCTGCACCGACCCCGGCTCTGATCCGGCCGGTGACCTGGCCGGTGACCCGATCGGTGATCTGGTCGGTGTCTCCGAGCAACCTGGAGGCGGCTACGGCGTCTCCTGGTCATGCAGGCCGAAACCTTGGACCTAGGGAGACCGGAGCCCGCTGAGACGATCAGCGGGCTCTACGCCGAGCACGCGCTCGGGCTGACCCGGCTGGCCCTGGTCATGATCGGGGACCGTGAGTCCGCCGAAGACGTGGTGCAGGAGGCGTTCCTCGGCCTCCACCGCCGGTTCGACCAGTTGAGGGACCCGGACCGGGCGCTCGTCTACCTGCGCAGTTCCGTGCTGAACAACGCGCGCAGCGTGCTGCGGCGCAGGCGGCTGCCCTCATGGTTCGCCGGGACCTACGCGCCGCCCGTCTGGTCGGCCGAGTCCGAGGTGATGCTCGGGGCCGAGCGCCGGGCCGTCATGGAGGCCCTTCAGCGGCTGCCGAGGCGCCGCCGTGAGGTGCTGCTGCTGCGCTTCTACGCCGAGCTGTCGGAGGAGGAGACCGCCCAGGCGATGGGGGTCAGCCGCGGCACCGTCAAGTCCACCACCCACCGGGCGCTGGACGCGCTCGGCCGTCTGCTGGGGGAGAACCAGTGAACGAGATCGTCAACCGGCTGCGGGACGCGGCCGGGGCCGTCGGGGAGACCGTCCGCGACGTCCCCGCCTTCCGGCCGGAGGCACGCCGTAGCCGTAGGAGAAGACCGTGGCTGGCACCGCTGGTGGCCGCGGCGGCGGTGACCGGGGTGATCGCCGGAGGGGTCGTGGCCGTCAAGGGGGGACCGGGCGAGGACGTCGCCGGGTCGACGGCCGCGGGAGCGGCTCCGGAGTATTACGCGGTGACCGGTGGTGACGGGATCACCTTCTACCGGGCGGACACCGGCCGGCCGGTGGGGAGCCTCCCGGGGAGGGACCCGGACAGGCGTTTCTCGCTGGTGGACTCCGCGCAGGGCGTGTTCTACGCCACGGTCAAGCTGGGCGCCTGCGAGGCGCTGTTCATGCGGGTGACGCTCGGCCGGGAGGGCGAGGTCCTGCGGGCCGACACGCTGCCGATCGCCGTGCCGGACGGCATGACGCCCACCTCGCTCGCGGTCAGCGCGGACGGCGTCAAGCTGGCCTACGGCCTGCAGACGTGTGAGGCCCCGGCCTCCGTCACCGGGCAGCTCGGGGTGACCGACCTGACCACCGGCAAGAGCCGGACGTTCGTCTCGCGCCACAACAGCGACGTCACGAGCGTGTCGATCACCGCGGACGGCCGGACGGTCGCCTTCCAGCGCGGTCCCGCCTGGTCCGACCCGGATGGGAGCGTCACGATCACGGCCACGCGGGCCCCCGATCCGGTGGCCTCCCCGACGGTGCCGCTCCCCGATCCGGTGGCCTCCCCGACGGTGCCGGTCCCCACGGCGACGCGGACGGAGCCGGTGTATGTGACCCCCACGCCCACACCCACGGAGCCGGTGTATGTGACCCCCTCGCGGATACCCACGGGGCCGGGGGGCGCGCAGCCCGAGAGGAAGCCGTCACAGACGCCCACCGCGCCGATGACCACGCCCCCCGACCCGCCGGCGGGCCCGGTGCCCACGGTGACCGTGACGGTCACGCCGGAAGCCTTCCTCCCGGGTGAGAAGGGGGCCGTCGCCTCCGCGACTCCCACGGAGCCCGCCAAGCCGTGGCCGTCGGAGACCGTCAAGCCGGACCCGTCGGAGCCCGCCAAGCCGTGGCCGTCGGAGACCGTGACGGCTCTGCCGGTGCCGGTGCCCACGGCGCCCGAGGAGCTCCCCTCCGCCACGTTCGGGCCGGAGCCGCCGCCCGGGGCCGAGCCGTTCGAGGTGTGGGTGCTCGACACCGAGGCGGCCGGAGAGGATCTGGACAGCGCGAGGAGGGTCGAGTTCAAGGCGGCTCCCGGCACGCCCACCGGCCTGCACGGGGTGCGGATCGGCGCGGACGGCCGGTCGTTCGTCGCCGCGCTGACCCGGACCGCCCAGGAGAAAACCGATCAGTCCACGGGCGGGGCGGGGATGGCCGCGATCGCGCTGTTCGACGCCGGGGACGGCCGTCAGACGGACGTGATCTACCAGGACGACCGGGGCGATCTGCGGCTCGTCGACGGGGACGCCTCGGGCGAGCACCTCGTCGTCCAGCGGGGGCCGGAGCTCGGGGTGATCAGCTCGGGCCACTACCGGGCGCTCCCCGGCGCCGCGGAGCTCGGTGACACGGGAGATCTGAGAATCGGCTGGTGAGGAGATGAGGGCCGTCACGACCCAGCGGCCCTCATCCCCTTTTTTATCTCGAAGGGAACCAATCACAGCTAATGCCACTCAAAGGATGAGTGTGGATCGTTAGAATTCCCAGCGAATTTCCATGCATTCGTTACGAATCTATTGGACAGTGTCCTGCTCTACGGGGATGAGCAGGAAGACCGGGGGACTTTTGAGGAGTATCGAAGCACGTCTAGAGGTGATGTCGCCGGGGGTCAGGCGGGCCGTCACCAGCCGGGTGGACAACGACGACGTGCTGCGGATCGAGTGGCCGGAGCCGGTGGACGGGGAGACCGTTCTACGGCACGTGGAGACAGGGGAGGAGCGCGAGGGGACCGACCTCGCCGGGCTGCGGCCGGGCATCTGGATGGCGTCACACCGGGGCGAGCCCCTCGCCACCGATGATCCGGGATTCTCGCTGGACGGGCTGCTCGCCTACGCCGAGACGCCCCGCGACCGGGAGATCCGGGCATTCAGAACATCCATCGGCACCCTCGCCCTCACCGTGCGCATGGTCGAACCGTACGTCGAGGTGGCCACCGTGGTCTCCGACGACGGTGTGATCGAGGTCGAGGGCACGATCGCCTACGGCGAGCCGATCGAGGGATCGGCCAGGCTCCTGGCCGTGGCCAGGAAGGGGCCGGAGCCGGTGGGCGGACCGGCGCTCTTCCGGGGACGGCACTTCGAGGGGGTCCTCCAGGTCGCGCCGCTGGCCGAGACGCAGACACGGCGGCGGGTCTTCTGGGACCTGCACGCCGAGGTCGCCGGGGTACGGCTGCCGCTGGCGGCCCGCCTCGACGACGTCACCGACAAGAAGACCAAGGTGCGCTTCCCCGCCCAGCGCGTGGGACAGATCAGGGTGCGGCCCTACTACACCGACACCGACAGCCTCGCCGTCGCGCTCACGGTCGAGGAGGAGACCTCGTGAAGATCTCCTTCCTGATCCTCAACGCCTACGGCATGGGGGGCACGATCCGGGCCACCTTCGACCTGGCCACCGAGATGTCCGAGCGGCACGACGTCGAGGTGATCAGCGTCTTCCAGCACGCCGACCTGCCCTTCCTGCCGCTGGGGTCCAGGGTCCGGCTGCGCTCGCTGGTGGACCTGCGGGAGGGGGCCAGGGTCCGCTGGCCGTACACCAAGCGGGCGGAGCGGCTGAGCGAGCAGCCGAGCGAGCTCGTCCACCCCGAGGAGCGCGCCTACGCCTCCTTCAGCGCGTGGAGCGACGACGTGCTCAGGCGCGAACTGCGGCGGCTCCGCACCGATGTGCTGATCACCACCCGGGCCGGGCTGAACATCATGGCCGCCCGGTTCGCCCGGCGGCGGACCGTCACGATCGCCCAGGAGCACCTGCACTTCGCGGCCCACCAGCCCGGCATCTTCGAGGAGATCCGGCAGTGGTACCCGAAGCTCGACGCGGTCGTCACCCTCACCGAGGCCGACGAGCACGACTACCGGACCATGCTCGACCGGGCGCGGACCCGGGTCTACACCATCGGCAACGGGCTGGCCGGAGGGCCTCGCCCCCGGTCCAGGCAGGACAACCGGATCGTGCTGGCCGCCGGGCGGCTGGTGCCGGTCAAGGGGTACGACCGGCTGCTGAAGGCGTTCGCCCAGGTGGTCCGGGAACACCCGGACTGGAGGCTGCGGATCTACGGCGAGGGCCGGATCAGCGACAAGCTGGTCAGGCTGGCCGTCAAGCTGCGCCTGCACAACAACGTCACGTTCATGGGTCCCACCGGTGACATCGAGGGCGAACTGGCCAAAGCCTCGATCCACGCGGTCAGCTCCCGGTTCGAGGGCTTCGGCATGACCATCATCGAGGCGTTCGCGTGCGGGGTGCCGGTGGTCAGCTTCGACTGCCCCCGGGGACCCCGGGAGATCATCACCTCGGGCCACGACGGGCTGCTGGTCCCGCCCGACGACGTGGACGCCCTGGCCGGAGGGCTGCTCAAGATGATCGAAGACGAGGAGGGCCGGCACCGGATGGCCCGCAACGCCCTGGAGACGGCCAAGGGCTACGACATCTCCATGATCGTGGAACGCTGGGAGAGATCCTTCGCCGAACTCGTCCGCTGAGCGGCTCCGCGCCCCGGCGGGACCCGCGGCCCACGCGGAACCCGCCGGCCGCGCGGACTCGGCAGGCCGGGCGGAATCGGTGGGCCGTACGGCGTCTGCGGGCCGCGCGGACTCGGCAGGCCGGGTGGAATCGGTGGGCCGGGCGGAGCAGCAGACGGCTCCGCCCGGCGTCTCTGTGATGTGAAAGCCGAACTGCTCTCCCACAGAGAGCCTCTGGCCGGCGACCGCGTCGACATCGCGACGCTGTTCGCCGAGCACCATCTCGGGCTGGTACGGCTGGCGCTCCTCATGGTGGGCGACCAGGCCACGGCCGAAGACGTGGTGCAGGAGGCGTTCGCCCGTACCCACGCGGGACGGCGCCGCCTGCGCGATCCCGGGCGCGCGCTGACCTACATCCGCTCGGCGGTGCTCAACGGCGCCCGTTCGGTGCTGCGCCGCCGGGCGGTGGCCTTCCGGCGGGCCGTGCCGTACGAGCCGCCCGTCTGGTCGGCCGAGCACGCGGCGCTGCTCGGCGAGGAGCGCCGCGAGGTGCTGGTGGCGCTGCGCGGGCTGCCCAGAAGGCAGCGGGAGGCGCTGACGCTGCGCTACTACTTCGACCTGTCCGATCTGGAGATCGCCGAGACCATGGGGATCGGTGCCGGTACGGCCCGGTCGACGATCGCGCGTGGGCTGGCCGCCCTCGCCCGAGTGCTGGGGGACCAATCATGACCGCCACCGAGAACCGCCTGCGTGAGGCCCTGTCCGCCGCCGCCGCGACCGCCGCCGACGTCCGGCCGCTGACCGCCCCGGCCCGCCGCCGGTCCCGGGTCCCGTTCCGGATCGCCGCCGCCCTGGCCGTCGCCGTGATCGCCTTCGGAGCCGTACGGCTCAGCGCCCCCTCCCCGGCCCCGGACGGTGAGATCACCGCCATGGCCATGAGCGCCGTCGAGCCGTCCGGAGCGCCCGAGGTCTCGGTCTTCCTCTGCAAGGACGGCGCCCCCTTCCCGAACTGCGCGGGCAGGGGGATCACCGAGACGGAGCGGGAGGATCTCCGGCGGACGCTGGAGAGCCGGCCCGAGGTGGAGGGCGTCCTGTTCGAGGACCGGCAGCGGGCCTGGGAGAAGTTCCGGCGCCAGTACGAGGACGATCCGCAGATGCTCGCGGCGATAGTCCCCGCGGACCTGCCGGAGTCGTTCCGCGCCCGGATCAGGCCGGAGGCGGACTCCAGGGCCGTGGCCCGGGCCGCGGCCGGGCTCCCCGGCGTGTCCGTCGTCGTCGACAGCGCCTGCCTGCTCAAACGAGCCTCCCTGGTGTCGCTCGCCAGGCGCGTCCTCCTGGGAGCGGACGACGAGGAGAGGTGCTCCTTCACGGACAAGGGGAGATGACCGGCTCCTGCCGGGGCGGTGAGGGTACGGCGCACACCCCTGGCAGGTACCCGCCACCGGAGTCCACGGGGACGGACCCGGCGCGTAGGGTGGCGGGGTGGGCGCTTAGCCGTACCCCCAGCAGCTTTGGAGCCACATGAGCATGATCATGGCCGTGAGCTTCACCCGTTACGGCCGTCTTTACTATCTCGATCCAGGCGAGCACAGTCCCAAGGTCGGCGACAAGGTGCTCGTGCCCACCGACACCGGGCCGGAGGTGGCCGAGTGCGTGTGGGCGCCGCAGTGGACCAGCGAGGAGGTCGGCGGCCTGCCGGTGTGCGCGGGCATCGCGGATGAGGAGCACCTGGCGCGCGACGAGGGCAACAGGCGGCGGCGGGCGGAGGCCCGCAGTGTCTCCAAGCGCCTGATCAAGCGGCACACGCTGCCCATGAAGGTCGTCGGCGTCGACTACCTCGACTCCGACAACGTCTACACCGTCTACTTCTCGGCCCCCCACCGCGTCGACTTCCGCGCCCTGGTGCGTGATCTGGCCCGCAACCTCCGGGCCCGGGTGGAGCTGCGCCAGATCGGCCCCCGTGACGAGGCCCGCCTCCAGGGCGGCATCGGCCCCTGCGGCCGTGACCTGTGCTGCGCGACCTTCCTCAAGGACTTCGAGCCGGTCTCCGTGCGCATGGCCAAGGACCAGGACCTGCCGGTCAACCCGCTGCGCATCGCGGGGGCGTGCGGGCGGCTGATGTGCTGCCTCAAATACGAGCATCCGCTCTACGTCGAGGCCAACGCCAGGATGCCCCGCCTCGGGCTGAAGGTGGACACCCCCGAGGGGCCGGGGACCGTGGTGGGGCGCAACGTCCCCTCCGACTCGGTGACGGTCCGGCTGGAGGAGGGCGGACGGCGCTGCGCCTGCCCCTCCGCCTCGGTCTGTTCCCCGCGTAAGCAGCACGACGCGATGTACGGCGAGGCGGCGCCGGAGGCCGGGGGCGGTCCGGGTGACCGCCCGGAGGGGTAGGCGGTTCGGCCGGGCGTGAGAGGTGGGCGGTTCGGCCGGGCCTGAGAGGTGGGCGGGTCCGGCCGGGCGTGAGAGGTGGGTCCGACCGGACATGAGAGGTGGGCGGCTCGGCCGGGGTGCGCCGTCTCGGACCCTGGGTCTGCGGCGGCGGGTGCCGGACGGCCTCTCCGCCGGTGATGTCCCCTTCGCGCCTTGGAGGCCAGAGATGTCCCCTTCGCGCCTTGGAGGCCAGGGATGTCTCCCTCGCGCTGGGAGGACGGCCCCGGCCGGGTTGCGTTCACGGCGGACGGCGGACGGCGGACGGCGGACGGCGGACGGCGGCGGAGGCGCGTCCCGTGGCGCCGGACAGGCCCGGTGAGAGGTGGTCATGGCCGGTGAGCGGCCCGGGCGGGGAGTGGACGGCCCCCGCGCCACGGCCCGGGCCTCCGTGATCATCGGGTCCGGGCGGGTGGCCCCGGCGACCCGCGAGATTGATCGTGAAGTGCCCGTGCGGTAGACCGGGGTGCGGGAACGGGTGATCGGGTATGGGGGTGCGGGCATGGCGGTGATCCGGATCGGTGGCACGGAGTTCGGCTACGACGAGGCCGGCAGCGGGCCGGCGGTCGTGCTGGTGCACGCCGGCTGCGCGGACCGGCGGATGTGGGACCACCAGTTCCGGGCGCTGTCCGAGCACTACCGGGTGATCCGCTACGACTGGCGCGGATACGGCGAGTCCGGTGACGCGACCGGCGAGTTCGCCTACCACGAGGACCTGCTGGCGCTGCTGGACGCCTCCGGAGTGGACCGGGCCACGCTGGTGGGCAGCTCCGACGGCGGCAGGACCGCGCTTGACGCCGCGCTCACCGCCCCGGACCGGATCACCGCGCTGGTCCTGGTCGCCCCCGGCCTGTCCGGGCACGAATGGCCGCCGTCGATGCTCGCGCGCTACCGGGAGCGGGTGCACGACGTGATCGGGATCGACCGGCTCCGGAGCTACCGCGCGGGCGAGGTGGAGACCGTCGACGTGGCGGAGCTGGAGGCCTACTCCGCGGCGGAGACGGAGTTCCTGGTGGCCGGGCCGGGCCGTACCCGCGACGACCTCGACCCCCAGGTCTGGGAGCTGGCGCTGAAGATGGACCGCCTGCTGAACGAGCGGTCCTGGACCGGGCCGCACGGCAGCGTGCGCGGCCTGCGGCCGCCGGCGAAGGAACGGCTCGCCGAAGTCGAGGCGCCGACTCTGGTGGTCACCGGGCTGGCCGACGTGCCGGAGATCCTGGAGGTGTCCGACCTGCTGGCCCGGGAGATCAGGAAGGTCCGCCGGGTCGACCTCCCGCAGACCGGCCACCTGCCGCCGCTGGAGCGCCCGGAGGAGTTCACCGCCCTCCTGACCGACTTCCTGGCGACCCTCTAGAGAACCTCCCTGGCGACCCTCTGGAGACCTTCCTGGCGGCCCTCTGGAGACCTCCGCCCTCGCGGGTGAGCGTGACCAGGCCGTGGGGAGCGCTCCAGGCGGCTGCGGTGAAGACCTCGGGCGCGGCCGTCGCGCGGGCCCTGCCCGGCGCGGTGGCGACTCCGTCGAGGGGCGGGCCACCGGGGGCGTGCACGTAGGATTTCTCCGGAATGCGACCTGTCGCCGTCCCCTCCGAAAGGCACAGCGTGAGATTCCGCCGCATGGTCGCCGCCCTCACGGCGGTAGTGCTCTCCGCGACAGCCTGCACCGGTGTCGACCGGCCGGAGTCCGCCCTCGACTGGGCGGTCTGCGGCGACGGATTCGAGTGCGCGGAGCTGAGCGTGCCCCTCGATCACGACAGCCCCGGCGGCGAGCGGATCCAGATCAGTGTGATCCGGCTCCCCGCCTCAGGTGACCGGATCGGCTCGATCCTCGTCAACCCCGGCGGACCCGGCGGCTCCGGGGTCGAATACGCGCGCAGCGCGCGGTCGGTGCTGAGCGAGGCCGTACGGGCCCGGTTCGACGTGGTGGGGTTCGACCCGCGCGGGGTCGGCGGCTCCTCGCCGGTCCGGTGCCTGTCGTCGAGCGACCTGGACGCCTATCTCGCGCTCGACACCTCACCCGACTCGCCGGCCGAGGTCACCGCGCTGGAGGAGGGCTCGCGACGGTTCGCCGCCGGGTGCCAGGCCCGCTCGGGCAAGCTCCTGCCGCACGTCGGCACGGCCGACGCGGCACGGGACATGGACCTGCTGCGCGCGGCCCTCGGAGACGAGGGCCTCACCTATCTTGGCAAGTCGTACGGCACACAGCTCGGCGCGGTCTACGCCGACCTCTTCCCCGGTCGGGTCCGCGCCCTCGTCCTGGACGGCGCGGTGGACCCCTCGCTCTCCCCGCTGGAGCTGAACGCCGCCCAGGCCCAAGGGTTCGAGGTGGCCCTCGACGCGTTCCTCGAAAACTGCTTCACCGCCCAGGACTGCCCGTTCGACGGCCCGGTGAAGTCGGCCCGCGAGGAGATCGCCGGCCTGCTCCGCAGGGTGGACCAGGAGACCCTGGCCAACCAGAACGGCGACGGCCGTCAGATCGGCGAGGCCTGGGCCACGCTCGGCCTGCTCACCCCGCTCTATGACCGGCAGGCATGGCCGGCCCTCCGCCAGGCGCTCAACGAGGCGCTGGAGGGTGACGGGACCACGCTCCTGCGCATGGCCGACCTGTTGATCGACCGTCGCGAGGGCGGCACCTACTCCAACCAGACCGAGGCGAACATGGCCGTCAACTGCGTCGACGGCCGCTTCCCCCGTGACTCCTCCGCCTTCGCCACGGCGGCACGCGACGCCGCCGGCGACGCGCCGCTGTTCGGCACGTCCGTCATGTGGTCGTCGCTGCCCTGCGCCTACTGGCCGGTCGGGGGAGAGCCCCGCGGGAAGGTCGACGCGCCCGGCGCCGCCCCCATCATGGTCGTCGGCACCGAGCGCGATCCGGCCACGCCGTACGCATGGTCGGAGGCACTGGCCGACCAGCTCTCCTCAGGCGTGCTGGTCGGCTTCGACGGCGACGGCCACACCGCCTACCTGACCGGCTCGTCCTGCGTGGACCGAATCGTCGACGACTACCTGATCAACCTGGCCGTCCCCAAGGACGGAACCCACTGTCCCGAGATCGGTTGATCCGGGAGGCGCGGGAAGCCCACGAAAGCCTGTAGACTGCCGTAGGCCACGTGAAACACGCGGCACGCCGCCTTAGCTCAGTCGGCCAGAGCACTTCACTCGTAATGAAGGGGTCTGGGGTTCGATTCCCCAAGGCGGCTCCAGCTCAGAGGCCCTCACCGGACACCGGTGGGGGCCTTTTGCCTGTTTAACTGCGTGACTACGGCCAGGGCGGGACCGTCTACATGGCCATGTCGGCAGTAGGTGTATCCAGGCCGCGCCTGGCGGTGGATTGTCGTCCTATGCGAGATTGATCTCGTGAATTCCGCAGATCGGCCTTCGTCGTGGTTCCACGCGCTGTCCAAGTCGCAACAGGTGACCGCGATCGTAATGTCGCTGATCGGCTCCATAGGTGGAGTGGCCTGCCTCTGGCTTGGGCCGCTAATGGATCCCGCACCGTTCTTCCTGATCCTTGCTTACGTACTTCTCAGCTTGATGATCCTCAACGGCATTCCCCGTGTCCACCTATGGTTCGACGGGCGAGGCTACCTGCTCTATCTGGGTGTCTTCGCCGTGCTCAAAGGGGCGTCAGGAGACCTTGAGACCCCCGCTATCCGCGTGAGTGTCCTCGTCGTAGGGGTACTGCTGCTGACTTACCTGATCGTCCGCGCCGTACGCATCGAACGGAGGAAGCGGCAGACAGACCATGCCAAGCCGCAACTTCTCTGATGGTCCTACGGCGAGATCTCATACTGGTGTAGAGGCCCTTAGCCGTACAGACGCTGTGCGTGGTTCCGATCATGATTTGAAGATCCGGTCCATGATTGCGGCCCCCCCTTGGATGACCGGCCGGATCTGCTTCCGGTAGACCAGCTCTGTCACGGCCGTACTGCTGTGCCCGACCAACCGGGAGATCTCCTCCAGGGGAACCCCGTTGTCCGAGAGCAGCGAGACGAAGCTGTGTCGCAGCTCACGCGGCGCCCACTTCCCGGCGGCCAAGCCGGTGTTCCTGACGGTCTGGCGGAAGCCTCGCCGGACGTTGGCAGCATCCAGCCGGGTGCCGATGATGGAGGCGAAGACCAAGCTGTGATTCTCCCAGTGATTCCCTGCGGCTTCGCACTCCTTGTCCTGTTGTTCACGCTGCCATCGCAGTGCGTCTACGCAGCGCTGAGGTAGTGCGAGCGTCCGCCGGGACTTCTTGGTTTTGGTGTCTCCGCTCGCGCGCACCGAGCGCCATACGGCCACGTAGGGCGGCACGGGCGGTTCCGCCTCTAGGTCTCCCTCCAGGTCTACGTGATCCCACCTCAGCTCTCGTAGCTCCTCTGTGCGTGCCCCCGTGAGCAGAGACACCACGATGTACGCGTGCAGCCGGTTGTCCTCAGACGCCTTGAGCACGGCTTCCGCCTGAGCCAGGGTGAGCGCCTTGGAGGGACGGCCCTCCTTGCCCCTCGGGACCGAGCACAGCTCCACGACGTTCCGCTTGACCTTGTCTCTCGCCATCGCGCGCTTGACCGAGCGGTTAGGTAGGAGCGGAGAAGCTGCACGGTGCTGGTGCTGAGGGTGGCGGCCTTGTCGGCGAGCCATTTGTCCACATCCTGTGCACTCAGGTCGCGCAGCTTCCGTGCTCCCAGTGCGGGTATGATGTGATTCCGGCAAAGGATCTTGCCGGTCTCCACCGTGGACGTATCCCGCCTGCTGAGTTCGTAGGTCAGCCAGTCGTTCACGGCATGCGCGACCGTGTAGTCCGATGGAGCGATGGCAAGGCCGTCCTCATAGTCGTGTAACACCTCCTTGAGCTTCTCCTTGGCCTCCGTCTTGGTCCTGCCGCTGCCGCGCTTGATGACCCGCTTGCCACTCGGGTCATGTCCGAGACTGGCCGTGGCGATCCAGCGCTGTCGTTTCTCGTCCCAGTGGAGGCCGCCGTCTCCGCGGCTGCGTCGTGTGGTCATGATGCCCTCGCTTCCTGTTCGAGTAGTGCCACGTAGTCGGTGATGGCTGAGGCGGGGATCAGCCGGGCGCGGCCCTGGGTGACCGAGCGCAGACGGCCCGATCGGATCTGTTCGTAGATCACGCTGCGGCTCATGCTGAGCAGGTACATGGCCTCGCAGACGCGATACAGGCGTCGTTCGCCGGGGGATCCGGCTGCTGTCATCCGTCCTCCCGTTCCGCCTGTTCCGCCTTCTCTGCCGTGATGGCGCGGGCCAGGGAGACGCGTTGCCGGATGTGTTCGGCCATGATCGCCTCACCGGGGGTGTAGCCGGATCCGGCGAAGCGCCAGTGGCCGAGAGTGAGGGGCGTCTCGTCGCCGAGGGCGGGCAGGCCGTACCGCTCGCGTGCCTCGGTGGCCCGGTGTACGGCCCGCACCCCGCGCAGGTCGCCGAGGGTGGTGGAGTAGTGGCGGGACTTGGTGGAGAAGTGGCCCCGGAAGCCGAGCATGTGCGCCCAGGGCCGCAGCCGCAGCGCCTGGAACTCCCGGCGTGCGCCCAGCTCTCAGCAGGTGCGGATCATGCGCCGGGCGTGCTCGGTGACCGGGAGCGCGTCCAGGTGCAGACCGGGTTTGAGGCCGGTGCCGTGGCAGCGGGCGCATGAGGCGGTCAGGCTCAGCCGCCCGCGCCCCTTGCAGGTGGAGCAGGACAGGCGGTGGTCGACGGTGCCGGAGGCTTCGGCGCCCTTGGTGGCGTACTTGGCGATGTAGCCGGCCACCGCCCGCTCGCTGAGCCCCTCGGCCGTCTCGTCGAGCAGGATCGGCCGGATGTCGAGCTGATCGCCCCAGACCAAGTTCCACCGGCCGAGGTCGCTGGTCGGTGAGGCCACGCTGACCCGTCTGGCCGCCGGTGGGATGGCCCGGGTGAGCAGGTGGTGATCGGCCCAGTCCGGAGGGGGCTCGCTGCCGCCGCCGGGACCGTCGAGGCGGACGACGGCGTGAAAGTGCACCAGGCCCCGCCGCTGGTACTCGGCGACCTTGGCGAAGGAGACCCGGACCTGCTTGGCGAACGCCGTACGGCTCAGCCCCGCCTCTGCGGCCAGCGTGCGCCGGACCTCCAGAGTGAAGCGGTGCCAGAGTGCGCCCGCGTGGGCCTGCCACAGCACCGCGCCGGGGTAGTCGTAGCAGTCAGGGCAGATGGGTTGGCCGAGCTGTTCGTCTGTCGTCTCGTGGCGGGCATGGCAGCCGACCGGCCGCCCGTGCTCGCAGACCTTGTCACGGTTGCGCGGACGGCAGGCCCGCACCGTGCCGTTGTTCTCCCTTCTGGTGTGCACCGGCCCGAACGATGGCGCGGTGAGCGTGACGAACACCCGGGGGTGGGCGCTGACGGTCTCGGGGACGCCCTTGCCGCCGGACAGGCCCGCCCGGATCAGGTGGAAGGTGTCGGCCCGGTAGACCTCCGAGCAGGCCGGACACACCGAGGCCCGCCGGTTGCCGCAGGCCACCAGCAGATGCCCGGACGGCTCGTCGGCGGTGCGGTAGGCGTGCAGGACCTCGCCTGTGGCCGCGTCGACGATGGCCGACTCGCCGGCCAGGTGGATCGGGTGGGCGCAGCCGCCGGTGCCCGCGACCATCGCCCGCCACCGGTCGTAGCCCGGAGCGTTGATCACCCGGGCCAGATCGGTCATCCATTCCGGGTGCTGTGGCTGCTTGTCGTGCTCGTTCGGGTTGTTCATAGTCACCACCCCCTCCAGCGCAGTACTACCTGTAGTACATGTTGCCTTGCATTGAAGGTCTATGCAACCTGTAGTACAAGTGGTTATAGAAAACTTGCGAGAGGGAGAGGCCATGGAGACCACCGAGGACAAGGACGTCCGCTGGCGCACCATCGCAGGCGACCTACGCGCCGCCATCCTGGACGGCCGCTACCCACCCGGCGGAGCCCTGCCCAGCGAACCCGAACTCGTCCGCCGCTACGACGTCTCCCGCCCCACCGTCCGCAAGGCCATCGACACCCTGGTCTCCGAAGGACTCGCCTACGTCATGCGCGGACGCGGCTCCTTCGTCCGCCCCATGCCCGAACGCCAGGCCATCCTCATCAGCCACCAGAACCGGCCCGACCTGGCCGCCCCCGGCAACCACCCCGACATCCAAGCCTTCGGCTGGGACCTGGCCCTGCGCGATGCCGACCCCGAGGCCCCGCTGTTCACCAGCGAGAAGATCACCGCCAACCGCGACATCGCCATCATGCTCGGCGTCCGCACCGGACACCCCGTCATCCACCGCCGCAGCATGTTCCACCGCGGTCACACCGCGACCATCCACGGCGCATCGGCCCGCCTGGAGATCAACTCCTACGCCAACGCCGACATGGTCCCCGACTGGGACGACCCCAAGCGCTTCGCCCAGTACCGCAAGCGGCCCGGCTTCTTCTACCAGTCACTCATCCGCGAACACGGTCCCGTCCGGTGGATGACCCTGACCACCTCCCGTATCGCCTACGACGACGAACGCGCCGGTCTGGGCATGGACTACGCCGAGGCACTCCTGATCATCCGCCGCACCATGGCCCACGCCAACGGCCACCCGATCGAGGTCACCGAGGTCAAGGCCCCCGCCAACCGCTACGAGATCGGCTACAGCGCCGAACTGGCCGACGACCCCAGCGCGGTCTTCACCCCCGAAGAACTCGCCGACAACGGCATCGCCCTGGTGATCTAGGCCCGGCTTGATGATCAACACGCGCATTGATCACGGGATGGCTCAGAGTTTCTTTACTGGTTTGAAGTACACCCCGACCCGTGAGGGTAGATCCCGCAGCCTGCGCTGCACGGTTCTGGTGTCGGCGAGGACCGCGTCGACCAACTCGAAGGGGACA